>CALMUT010000078.1 GCA_937872925.1 uncultured Myxococcales bacterium
CGGGCGGCAAAGAGGGAGCCGGGGCAGAGCAGGAACGCCCCGGCGGCATCACGGTCTTGGGGCGAGGGTCGGGGCCGTCCTGATCCGGCGTATCCGGTACCCGGTACCTTCGCCTACGCCTGCCTGCGCCAGCGTCGGTGCATCCACACCCACTGCTCGGGAAAACGGCGGATCTGGGCCTCGGCGTCCCGCAACTCCTCTTCGAGGACGCGCACGCGAGCGCGCAGCTGCTCTGCTTCATCTCGGTACGCCAAGGTACGCGGACTCTAACATCGTGCGCGGACCCGCTGGTAGCAGTGGACAGCGCACCCAGCGCTCGGGCATTTTGCTTCGGACATGCCAGATTCTCGCGACAGAGTGCTCGGGGTCGTGTTGGCGGGGGGCGAAGGCCGACGGCTTGCACCCCTCACCGACGATCGCGCCAAACCCGCGGTGCCTTTTGGGGGCGTGTATCGCCTCGTGGACTTCGCCCTCTCGAACCTGGTCAACGCCGGATACCTGCGCATCGCCGTGCTGACGCAGTACAAGAGCCACAGCCTGGACCGCCACATCGCCCAGACCTGGCGCATGTCGCCCCTCTTCGGCAACTACGTAATGAGCGTGCCTGCCCAGATGCGTCTGGGTAGGCGCTGGTTCGAGGGCTCCGCAGACGCCATCTTCCAAAACCTGAATCTCGTCAGTGACGAAGCCCCGGATTACGTATGCGTCTTCGGCGCCGATCACATCTATCGACTCGACCCCGCGCAAATGGTGCAAGCGCACAAACGCTCGGGCGCCGGCGTCACCGTCGCGGGCATCCGCGTGCCACTGGCGGAGGCTCCGCGCTTCGGCGTGATCGAGCCCGACGAGCAGGGGCGCATCAAACGCTTTCGAGAAAAACCGACGGACGCCGTGGGGCTGGCGGACGCACCGGACATGGTGCTCGCCAGCATGGGCAACTACGTATTTTCACGCGACGTGCTGATCGATGCAGTGCGCGAAGATGCCGAACGCAAAGACAGCCGCCACGATATGGGCGGCGACATCATCACCAACTTGGTCGATTCCGGGGACGCCGCCGTCTACGACTTCAGCCACAACAAGATCCCAGGCAGCACCGAGCGTGACGCCGGTTACTGGCGCGACGTCGGCACCCTAGACAGCTACTTTGACGCACAAATGGACCTGATCAGCGTGCACCCGGTGTTCAATCTGTACAACCTGGCTTGGCCGATCCACACCTGGTACGGCTCCTTGCCGCCGGCAAAGTTCGTCTTCGACGAAGACGGGCGACGCGGCTCCGCAACCGACTCCATCGTCGCTCCCGGGGTGATCATCGCCGGTGGCGCAGTGCGCCGTTGTGTGATCTCGCCGGGCGTACGCGTCGATAGCGGCGCCAAAGTCGACGACTCGGTGCTGATGCACGACGTGCACATCGGCGAAGGCGCCACCGTACGCCGCGCCATCTTGGACAAGGGCGCCGTGGTGCAACGCGGCGCGCGCATCGGAGTGGACCCGGAGTACGACAAATCCCGGGGCTTCACCCAGAGCGAACAAGGCGTCGTCGTGGTCGGCAAAGGCCAGGTCGTCGCGCCATGACGGTCCCGGGACGCGCAGACGCTGCCAAAAGCAAGATCGCCCTCGTTTCCCGGGAGTACCCGCCGGAGGTGTACGGCGGTGCGGGCGTCCACGTGGAGTACTTGGCGCGGGAGCTGTCCAAGCTGAGCGAACTGTCTGTGCACTGCTTCGGCGCAGAACGCGATCTGTCCGGCGTGACGGCACACCCAAGCTGGCCGCGCCTGGCCGGGGACGCGCCGCACCTGGCGGCGCTACGCACCCTGGCAACGGATCTTTCCATCGCCAAGGATCTCGAGGGCGTCGACCTAGTGCATACCCATACCTGGTACGCCAACTTCGCGGGCCATTTGGCGAAGCTGCTCTACGGCGCCGTGCACGTCATGACTACCCACAGCCTCGAACCGCTGCGACCGTGGAAAGCGGAGCAACTGGGGGGCGGCTACCAGCTGTCTTCGTTCTGCGAACGCATCGCCATCGAAAACGCTGACCATGTCATTGCGGTGTCTGCGGGCATGAAACGCGACATCCTCGCCGCCTACCCGGCAGTGGACGCGGACCGAGTGAGCGTGATCTTCAACGGCATCGACCTCGGCGAATACCAACATGCGCCCGATCCTAGTGTGCTTGCCCGACACGGGATCGACCCCGCGGCGCCCTACGCGATCTTCGTCGGGCGCATCACGCGCCAGAAGGGCATCGTGCACTTGCTGCGCGCTGCCGAGAGCCTACCCAAACAAATCGGCCTGGTGCTGTGTGCGGGCCAACCCGACACGCCGGAGCTCGCCGCAGAAGTGCGCCAGCGCTACGAAGCCCTACGCGCACAGCGCGACAACATCGTGTGGATCGAGCAAATGCTGCCGCGCAAGGAGCTGATCGCGCTGTTGAGCAGCGCGCGGGCATTCGTGTGTCCGTCGGTGTATGAACCGTTTGGAATCGTCAACCTCGAAGCCATGGCGTGCAAGGTGCCAGTGGTCGCCTCCGCGGTCGGGGGTATCGTCGAGATCGTCGTGCCTGGGCAGACCGGTGAGCTGGTAGCCTTTGAGCCACGCAACAGCGACTCGGAACCCAAAGACCCGGAGCGCTTCGCGCGGGACCTGGCGAGCGCGGTTGCAAAGGTGTGTTCGGATCCCGACTTGGCGCGACGCTACGGCGCAGCGGGCCGTGCCCGCGTCGAAGCGGCTTTCTCCTGGACGGAAATCGCCAAGACCACCCTCGCCTGCTACCAGCGTTTACTTCAATAAGTGGCGTAATTCTCAGCATTTGTGGGCTAGGCAGGCCCAAGTGGCGAATCCCCGCGCGCCCTGTGGGCGCTTTTGCGGCATGATGCCGAAACACGCGCATGTCGTCGAACGAGGGCAGCTTCAGCGATTTCCCCGAGGAAGGGCTTGAAGAAGATCGCACAGCAATTGTTCACCTGCGCGACCTGAACCGGTCGAGCATGCCTGCGGGCCCGGATCGCCACGTCATCATTCGGATGGACGCATCCAACGTTGGCAAAGTCCTGACCCTCGACAGCGGCGAGTACCGCATCGGACGCCATCCCAGTTGCCAAGTCGTGCTGCAAGACGACGGTGTCAGCCGGCGCCACGCGCGCATCGTCAAAGGGGGAACGGCCTACGTGCTCGAGGATACGGGCAGCGCTAACGGAACCTTCATCGCAGGCAAGCGCATCGAGAAGCAACAACTCGCCGATGGCGACGTGTTCCAACTCGGGCCCAATGTGATGTTCCGGTACACATACACGGACGCCAGCCAAGAGCGGATGCTGCAGCAACTGTACGACGCAAGCGTGAAGGACGCCTTGACCGGCGCGTACAACCGCGAGCACTTCGAAGAGCGCCTCAAGGCCGAAGTGGCCTACGCCAACCGCCACAGCACGATTGTGTCCTTGGTCATGTTCGACCTGGACCACTTCAAGCAGGTCAACGACACCTACGGGCACCAAGCGGGAGACGCCGTGTTGGTGGCGGTTTCGCAAGTCGTCGCCCACGGGCTGCGTACCGAAGACGTATTTGCGCGTTACGGCGGGGAGGAGTTCGCCGTCGTGCTGCGCGGGATCGACCTAAAAGGTTCTGCTGCGGTCGGCGAACGCATGCGCGAGCGCCTTGCCGCCAACGCCGTCCCCTTCGAACAACACCGCATCGGCGTGACCATGAGCGTCGGCTGCGCAGCCTTGACCTGCTGTCCCGAGGTTTCCACGACGACCCTGATCGCCATCGCGGATCGGCGCTTGTACGCAGCCAAGCGCGGCGGCCGCAATCGCGTCATCTGGGAAGGCTAGCGCCACGGCGCTCCCCAGCGGCGCGCGCCCCTTCGCTCAGTCGCCCGGGCTGGTCTTGCCGGGACGCTGCCACACGTTCAGGCGCCGCAGATCTTCCCAAACTTGTCCTGCCGAAGTGTAGCGGTACTGCTCGGTGCGCCGCAGCATCACGCTGGCGATGTCTCCAAGGGGGGTGCTCAGGGCTTCGGCTTTGGCGCGGGGGGAGCCGTCGCGGATCTGTTCGACGATGCCATCATAGCCAACGGAGAAGTCCAAGGCCTGCTCACCGGTGTGCATCTGGTAGAGCAACAGACCAAGTTGGTACAGATCGCTCTGCTTGGTCGTGTAGCCACCTGCGAGCACTTCTGGGGCCATGATGCGATGGTGCACAACGTCCGGGCGCACCGCGTACTGGCCATACATCTCCTGCGCAATTCCCAGATCACTGAGCTTGCAAGTCAGGCGATCCCCTTGAACTAGCAGCACGTTGCCAGCGTGCAGGTCGTTATGAACGATCTCGTTGTCGGCCAGGTATTGAATCGCGAACAACAACTGCCGCATGATCTCGACGACTAATCGATCCGTGAAGGGCTGCGTCAACATGCTCTCTAGGGAGTGGTCGCAGCGCTCAAGCACGAGCACGAAATTGCCGGACTGCTCGAAGTAGTCGAAGACGTAGACGATGTTGGGGTGCCGCAGACGGAAGAGTCGGTCGGCTTCGCGCAGCCATTCCGTCCGCACTTCCTGGTAAGGCCGATCCTGGGGCTGAAAAATCTTTACGGCAAAGGACTGGTCGAAGGGGCCCACACATTCGAAGACCGCGCCGTAGGCGCCGTCGCCGAGCTGGCTGCCGATCAGATAGGTCCAGCCTCGAGGCGAGCGCAGGGCGCCACCGGTTACGGGGAATGCCTTCGAATCCCTGGAAAATTGCGTCACTTTTGAGGATTTCTGGGAATAGTTGTCACGTTTCGCGCGCGCTTCTGCTTGCGCGAGGGCCGCGCATTGGCTATTAGCTCGCGACGCATGTCGAATCGAGCGATTTGGAACGTCCGCCGCCGCCACGAGTGGCTGGCACAAGAACCGAAAAAGAAGCGCCTCAAGCTTCGCAAGCGGCTACGCATTGGTTTGGAGCAAGCGCTCCAGCGTAAGGCCAAGGCCAAGGCCGAGCCCTCCGCCGAAGCCTGATCGAGCGCTTTAGTGGCCACAGATGGGCGTCGCTCCTTCCCAGGCGGCCGCCCACGTCATGGTCTTTGTCGAACGTGCAAGACCTAGCCGGCCGTCCGGCGATGCCAGGATCACCCCCGCCGTCGAGCCGATGCGACGCGCGAGTTCGGTGATTGCATCCTGGGATGCCTCTCCAGGACCAACGCCTGCGGCCATCCGCGAGACCGCCCGGTGGGCCATGGCGACGCGCAAGATGCCCTCACCGTGCCCCGTTGCGGACGCTGCGCCGCCCGCGTTGTCCGCGTAAGTCCCCGCGCCGATCAGCGGCGAGTCTCCAACCCGGCCGTGACGTTTGCCAGCCGTGCCGCCGGTGCTAGTGGCCGCGGCCACACAGCCGTGGCGATCCCGCGCCACTGCGCCGACCGTGCCCCCCGCCCAGCTTGCCGCCTTGCCCGAGGCGAGCGCCTGGGCAAGCTTGTTTCGCGCCGACTCCGTGATCATGCGCGCGGGGTCAACGGCTTCGAAACCGTGATCGCGCGCAAAGGCTGCCGCTCCGTCCGCCGCATACAGCACGTGCTCACCGTCTTCGAGCACTGCACGCGCGATGGCTATGGGGTTCTTGAACGCGGGCAGTACGCAGACCGCTCCCGCGCGCAACTCGCCGCCCTCCATCAAGCTCGCGTCGAGCTCAAGGGCTCCCTCTCGGGTCAAACAGGCGCCCGTTCCCGCGTTGAAGCACGGATCGTCTTCCAATACTTCGACGGCCGCCACCACCGCGTCGAGCGCGGACCCTCCCTGGGCCAACACCCGATAGCCGGCGGCCGCGGGGCGCTCGCAGCCCGCTTCGTGTGCTGCCAGCCGATGGGCGTGTACATCCCCGCCGCCGCCATGCACCAAAAGGCCGGCCCCACCACCCGCGCCACTCCACGAGGCCGTCACGCTCATTGCCGTTTTATCCACGCATACAGCGCGAGAGGCAAGCCGCATAGAACGAGCCAAAGGGGCTCGAGCCGGCCAGCGGCCACCGCGTGGAAGCCGAGAAGCGCGACGCCGCAGGTCGCCGCCGCCGAGTAGGCGGCCCCGCGCAGCCGCGTGAGTCGCGCCGCCCACACCGGGGCGGCAGCACCCAGCGACGCGATGGCAAGCAGCGCACCTGAGCGCGGTGGCAACGGCGCGTCGGGGCGCGGCTGGGGCGCCTGAAAACGCATCAGACCGCTGCTGTCGATGCGAACGCCTTTGCTCGATTCCACCAGCTCGGCATTCACCACCTCGAACTCCGCTCCGCGGGACGGCGCGGGAAAGAGCGCAGCTGGATCCGACAGCGACGAAGCCATGACCGCAACGGCAACGGCGCTCAAGAGCCACCCGCCGAACACGGCGCCCACCGTGGCGCGCGCACGATCCACACCAAGGGCGGCCAGGGCGGTGAGTTCCCCACGGCGCTGCATTTGAGCCACCGCCAGGTACACCGCAAGGGCCGCGGACAACGGAGCCAGGACGCTCATGCGTGCACTGCGCGCGCCGAGCCCACTGCCGGGTTCATCGGTGAGCGCGAGGATCAGCGCAGTGGCCGCCAGCAGCGCCACCCCCAAGAGCAGGGTCCGGAAGGACAAAACGCGATCCTGGGGTGTCATCGTCTCGGGGGCTGCCCGCATCTTGGAGGTTACAGCCTAGAGCCACGGATTTGCCCAATCCAGGCACATTTCGCTAGCGGTGAAGCATGCTCCACCTTCGCCTGGGCGTGTTCGGCTTGCTCCTTCTATCCAGCTGCTACGAGTTCGGCGAAAAGGACGCCAAAATCCCCGGCGACGAGTTGGGCAGCTTCCACGTCGTGGGGCGCATGGACGTCTCCAGTTGCGGCCCCGGCGCGCTGGGCTCCAAGGACGTCTGGGAGTTCGACGTGAAGCTTTCACGGGACGGAGACGACTTGTATTGGCTCAATGGCCAAGAGCCCATCTACGGCCGTATCGCCGCCGACGGCGTGACGTTTTCCGTTGAATCACAGTCTGCGATCACAACCCGAGCTCCAAAGGGGGCCCTGCCCGGCTGCACGGTGATCCGACGGGATCTCGCGAGTGGTGTGCTCCAGGGCGGAGCTTTGGTGTCGGGCTTCGCAGGGGATCTCCGCTACGGCTACGCGCCCACGGCGGACAGCGACTGCACGGATCTCGTCGGCGTGGACGGCGGCTTCAGCCAGCTTCCCTGCGAAATCGGCTACGACATGACCGCGGCTAAGACCTCAAAATAACTCGTTTTTTGTTGGTATTTGCTTGGTTTCCTTGGCGCGTCGCCGGATGACGTGATTTACTCTGAACCAACGTGCAGGCAGGACACAACGTCCCGGAAATAGCCGGCGGGGATCTTCCCGCACCTGCGCACGGCCAAAAGGTCGCGCAAGCGGCCTTTTCCACGTGGAAACGCCCCAGACGGTGACCGCCGCGGGCGAAAGTCGCTGACAGCGGCTCCCCCGAAGGGCGTCCGGCAAGTAAGCCGGAGGAGGAGAAAAATCGCATGAGCCGATATTTGACCCAAATCCCAGGACGGGTCCCCTTCACCGGAGGGCCGACGCCCTGATGCCGTCTAGCCCGCTCTAGGGCGGGCCTCCTGGCGGCCGGGCCAGCGCAATTCTGCGCTGGTTCTGGGACGAAAGGGAGAATCGGGGTGAGCCGCGTGCAGTGCTGCACGCGGCTTACTTTTTTTGTGCGGCGCCCAACGCGCTAGGCCCCCGGCACCGCTTGGGGGGCTGAAGACCCACGGCAGGATGCCCTCCCGAAGGCTCTGCAAACGCCGCGGAGGGTGGTAGCCTCCGCGCCGCTCATGTCGGACCTCGTATCCTTTGTCGCGGCGCAGCTGACAGCGCCGCTCCTTGCCGCGGAATTCTTTTGGCAAAACCCGCTGTTCTCCAACGACTCATGGAGTCGACTGATGAACGGCTTGCGCATCGGCCTGACCTTGGGCGGCGCGCTGATGCTGATCTACGAGGTGCGCGCCCGCCGCCTCAAGGATCCCGTACCGGAACGCACGCGCAAGCGCATCGCCATCGTGATGAGCGCCATGGCGTTCGGCGCGTACTTCGACTTCTTCAATCCGAACGTTCGCTACCCGGAGTACTACCACCGCCACGAGTTCTTCCACTACTACCTCGGCTCCAAGTACACCGAAGAACTCGGCTACAAGCGCATCTATGAATGCGCTGCCGCAGCGGAGATCGACCTAGGCCGCGGCGCAGAGGTCAACCGTCGAGAGCTGCGCGACCTGCGGGTGAACCTGATCAAGCCCAATACCGATCCCACGGTCGCCGCGCACATCGCCGAGTGCAAGCCCCGCTTTACTCCGGAGAAGTGGGAGGCGTTCAAGAAAGACGTCGACTGGTTCGCGCAATCGTCTCGGGGTGGCTACTGGGACAATATGCAGAAAGACCACGGCTACAATCCGCCGCCGGTCTGGACCATGGCGGGCAAGTTCTTCTCGAGCTTTGGCAACGCCGGGGATCGTTTCTTCAAGATCCTCGCGTCCATGGACATCCTGTTCCACCTCGCCAGTGTGATCTTGTGTTTCTGGGCCTTCGGCTGGCGCGCGGGGGCCATAGCCACGGTGTTTTGGGGGTGTAATGCGCCCGCCAACTTCTACTGGACCGGTGGCGCGTTCATGCGCCAGGACTGGATCTTCCTGCTCGTTGCGTCGATCTGCCTGGTGCGCAAACGCTACTTCTTCTTGGGCGGAGCTGCGCTGACCTGGTCAGCGCTGTTGCGAGTGTTCCCGCTCATTTTCTTCGCGGGCTGGGGCATCATCATCGCCCTGTACGTGATCCGGCGTTTCAGAGATTGGCGCGCGGGACGCTTGGATGAGCCGACGGTGCTGGTGCAAGGGGACGACAAGCGTGCGTACCGCGCCAAGCCCAAGCGCAAAACCGGCGAGAAGGCGCGTGGACCCCTGCCCGGCGGCATCCTCGGACTGTTGCATCCGGACCACCGCAGACTCTTGGCAGGCTGCATCGTGGCTTGCGGCACGCTGATCCCGGCCAGCATCGTCGTAACAGGCCCGAACTCCTACATGGACTTCGTGAAGCACACGCTCACGGTGCACAACAATACGCCCCTCACCAATCACATGGGGCTGCAAACCATTCTGGTGCACGACTGGGATGGGCGCATGCGCTTCACCCGAGACGACAATCTCGACGACCCGTTTCAAGGCTGGAAGCAAGGCCGTCTCGATCGCCACAAGAAGCTGCGCTGGCTGCATCTGGTGCTCATCGCGGGCCTCTTCGGCTGGACCGTGTGGGCACTGCGTAGAACCAAACTGTTGTGGATCGGTCAGGCCTTGGCGGCGCCCATCGTCATGGCGATGACCAACCTGACTTGTTACTACTATTCCATGTATATGCTGTGCGCCGCGCTGGCGTTGGCGCGCTGGCAACTCGGCCCGGTGGTCCTCTTGGCCAGCGGCGCAAGTCAGATCTTGCTGCTGAACTACTACTGGGTGGACGACAAGTTCACTGCGCAAGCTTGGCTATTCTGGATCTTCGGACTCGTGTTGCTGTACGGCTACAGCCGACCATTCAGTATGGCGCGGCTGAAGGCCTGGTGGGATGGCAAACCAGAGCCGAAGCCCGGCAGGCAAAGCCCGCGCACCAAACCGGCTCCCGCAGAGTGAGTCCACGCGTCGACCGGATCCAGCTCAGGCGGGACTAACCCGCCGACTGGATCCAGTTCAGAGCTTCACTGCGCGAGTCGAATGCCTTCATGCGCTGCCCACTGGCAAGCGCCATGGCACTGACAACGACGTGCCACAGAGTCTTCTGTGTAACGACAGCCACGCTCTTCACTTGCGGCTTGTGGCGGGCGTTCCATTCCACAAACAGCTGGCGGGCCGCTGAGTCGTAACCCGTCATGGTCGTGCAATCCACCAGCAGGGGGCGCTGCTCCATGCAGTTGGCGAGCGCAGCCGAGGCTTCAGAGAGTGCCGAGCGTAAGGACCCCTCAGACAAATGCCCTTCGAGTTCGACTAGGACTGCGTCCGCTCCCATTGCTGGCATCTAGAGGACGCCGCGCACGGACTCCATCGCCCCATCCACGCCGTGCGGGAGCAATTTCAGCACCAAATCTAGATGATCCGTATCGGTCTGGATCGCGCGCAAGGTCAGGAACGCAGTCACGATCGACAGCATGCGATCCGCCTTGGCGTTGCCCGCAAGCTTGGGATGCTTGCGCAGATCGATCACGATACGATCGTCCTTAGCGTCCACTAACATCGCCGGGCGCTTCGGCATGAACGCGGCAAGATTGCCGGGCTTCGATAGATCCAGCGCGCCGGATTTGAGCAACGTCGCGACGGGCGAGTCCGATGCGTCGTCTATCAGCTTCATCTCCACGTCGGCCAGACGCAGTTCGAAAAGCACCTCGCTGGCATCCAGCCGCACGTCTTCCACGAACACGGTGGCCCCCGCCCGAACCTCCGTGCCCGCCAGATTCACCACCGCGCTGGCGCGGATCCCGGGTGGCACAGCTACCAACCGCAGGTCCTTCGGGGCTTTCTTGCCCTTTATTTCGCCCGCCAAAAAGCGCAACGCATCGAGGGGCAGCCCCACTCGAAGCCCAAACGCGTTTTTGAGCGCACGAAGTATTTCCTCGGGGTGGTTAGCGAGATAGCTTCCCGCAGCAAGCGCCATAGCCTTCTTGTCTGGCATCGCCCGGCAGTATAGAGGCTAGCCACCGATTTTCACCAGCGCTTACGACCGGCCGCTGCGCACGCAAGCCATTGGGCCGCTTTCCCTTCGAGGTAACACAAGTCATGTTCGTCCGCTCCGAAGTCCCCGCCAACAAAGTTCACGAAACGCTCCGCCGACACATGCTGGCGGACGGCTACCCGATCGTGGTGGACATGGAAAAGAGCAGCCGTTCTTGGGTCCGGGATCTCGTCAGCGGCAAAGAATACCTGGACTTCTTCAGCTTCTTTGCGTCCAATCCCATCGGCTTCAACCACCCCAGCATGCTGGACCGCGACTGCCTCGACCGCCTAGCGCGGGTCGGCGTGACGAAGGTGTCCAACGCGGACTACTACACGACCTACATGGCGGAGTTCGTGGACACCCTGTCCCGCACCGCCGGACCGAAGGAGCTCCCCTACTACTTCTTCGTCGACGGCGGGGCCCTTGCCGTCGAGAACGCCATGAAGGTCGCCTTCGACTGGAAGGTGCGAAAGAACCTGGCGGCGGGTCGCGGCCCCCTTGGCCAACAGGTCTTACATCTGGAGCAAGCGTTTCATGGACGCAGCGGCTACACGATGAGCGTGACCAACACGGATCCCGTGAAGACCATGCACTTCCCGCAGTTCGAGTGGCCTCGGATCCCCGCCCCCAGCATTCGCTTCCCGCAGACCAAAGCCAACGAGGCGGATCTGGTCGCGCGGGAGCAGGCCGCGCTGTCTGCGGCGAGCCAAGCGTTCGAACGCTTCCCCCACGATATTGCCGCCATCTTACTCGAACCGATTCAGGGTGAAGGCGGCGACAACCACTTTCGCCCGGAGTTTTTGCGTGGTTTGCGCAAGCTGGCGGATCAACACGACGCCATGCTCATCTTCGATGAAGTGCAGACTGGCCTCGGATTGACGGGTAAGTGGTGGGCCTTCGAGCACTGGGACGTTGTGCCGGACATCATCTGCTTCGGCAAGAAGATGCAGGTGGGCGGGATCTTTGTCTCCAAGCGCGTGGAAGAGGTGGAGCAGAACGTCTTCGTCGTGCCGAGCCGCATCAATAGTACCTGGGGGGCGTCCCTCTCCGACATGGTGCGTTGCACACACATCCTGGAAATCATCGTCAACGAAAGGCTGATCGACAACGCCCGGACGCGCGGGCAGGAGCTCGTGGCCGGACTCGAAGGGATTCAGGCGAAGTTTCCCAAGATCGTGAGCAACGCCAGGGGACGCGGCTTGATGTGCGCCCTGGACATGCCGGATGCCCAGTCCCGCAACCAAGTCGTGCAGCAATGCTTCGATGACGGCATGATCGTGCTTTCGTGCGGGCAGCACTCCGTACGCTTCCGCCCGACCCTCACGGTGACCGAAGACGCCATCGCCGAAGGCGTGTCGCGACTAGAAGCCGCCATTGGCAAAGTGACACGCTAAGCCCGACGCGCGCCCTCGGGTTCAGTCCGCCTTCTTCGCTTCGGCGCTTTCCGTCGTGCTTTCGAGTTCACCCGCAACGCCACGGTGCTTGAGCTCGTAGCTCACCCGGTCGCCCATGGTGTGGGCGATTTTTCCGAGCAAGTCGGGCACTTCCTGCAGCAGCGCCGTCCAGGTGTTGGACGAATCACCCTCCACCGTCAGCACATGTGCGTGACCATCTTTGCCGACGGCGATGGCCGCAACGGGCTCAAGCTCGATAGCGCCGCCGGCACCCTGACCGCCCGTGTCTCCGCCAACTTTGCCTTTGTGCGCACCGGCCGTGGCGCTCCCCGCCCCAAAGGCAATCTTCACCCGATGCACGGGGATCACCATGGCGTCGCCCGCAGCGCGCGGCTCGCCCACGATCGTCTCGCTTGTAGAGACGCTGTGGATGCCGTCCAAGAGGTTCGCAACCAGCTTGGTGATCTTCTCGCTCATCGTTCGATCCTTCCTACGGAGCTGGCACCCGACGTGGCCAGACCCGGATGTTTCGTACCACGAACCATAGGCTATCGACGAGCAGGCGTCCCGGACGCAGGGAAATCGTACCGGCCAGGCTCGCGTTCAGGCGGTCCTCCCACTGCCAGGATGGGCTGTGGCGGATGGCCACTGGAGGCGGCACCAGTGCAGACAGCACGGAGAGCGCCGCCAGCAGCTTGCCGGTGAAAATGACGTCCCGGAAGGAGTATTCCAAGTCCAGATCCAGGCGCTCCACCCGGATCCGGCGGCGCTCGCCGAGGCCAAATTCGAATAACTCCACCAGCCCAATGCGCCGCTCCAAGATGTCGGCCGCTCGCTTGGTTTGCGCCACGGCGCGCTTCGCGCGCTCCAGGGCGGGGTCCTCGTCTTCATCGTCTTCAGCTTCGGGTGTCTCTTCTGGGCCGCTGGGCAAGCGGCGCAGGCAGCGCCCAAAGGCCGACAGCTCCGCCCGGGGAGTGACGCCGCGCGCGGCCACCGCGCTGGCGGTGAAGGGCCCCAGCTGAAAGCCTCCGGCGGCGGCCCAACTCTCGGCCTCCCCGCGAGCCTGGGCGCTGAAGGAAAACTCAAGCGTCCAAAAGAAGAACGCCATGCACAGGTCAAGCACGACCACGCTGACGATCACTAACGCCACGGTCGCCCGCCCCCTTGCCGCGTGACTACTTCTTCTTGCCGTCGCTCAGCACAGCCGGCGACTTGCCCGGCAGCGCTGCGGCACCGTTGTCGCGTGGAATCAGCTCGATGCCGCGACGCAACACGGCCTGTCGACCGCGCTTGAGCGCCAGAAGGTGTGGCACGCCGTCCTCGCCGACGACGACGAAGGCCTTGGGCTCGACGACGACGGCGCCGCCAACCCCACCGCCTTCGACGCCGGCATCCGCGGGACTACCGTCCTTCTCGCTCTTGCCGCCGAAGCCCACGACTCCGGTGCCGAATGCCACGCTGATCTTGCTCAGTGGCAGCATCTTGGCCCGGCCCGCATCGCGCACTTCACCGACGACGGCGTCGCTCTTGCTGACTTTAGCTACTTCCTTGAGCAGTCCTTTGACCAGATCGTCCAGGTCCATCGCCGGGATCAGAACACGAGCCCAAAGGCTCGTCAAACGCCGCGGTCCGCCGCGCTAGTTTCCGCAGGAGCCCATGGCTTTGACGGCCGCGCTCAGCACGCTCGAAACGTCGTCGTCGATGCGCAACGTCGCCAGGCGATCCTGGGGCGTGTCGCCGCGATTGACGATCACATAGGGCACGCCGCGCTCTTTGGCGCGCAAGGGCACGTCCGCCGCGGGCGTGACAACCAAAGAGGAACCTAGTGCAAGCATCAGGTCACAGTCGGCGGCTTCGCGAAACGCACGCCCCAGCAGTTTCATGTCCAGGGATTCCCCGAACATGACAACGCCGGGCTTCAACAACTCCGCACAGTCGCTGCAGCGCGGCGGTTTGCGGGTACGCTCGAACTCCCGGAGCGCCGTTTCCGAGGGCCGACGCTGGCCGCAGCCCATGCAGACTGTCGTGGCGTTCGATCCGTGCAGTTCGATCAGCGCGTTGGCAGAGGTGCCGGCGATCTGGTGCAGCCCGTCGATGTTCTGCGTCACCAGGGCCCGCAGCTTGCCAACGCGCTCGAGTTCCACCAGAGCGCGATGCGCGGGATTGGGTTGCGCGTCGCGAAAAGCAACATGGCCCTCCAGTTTGTATTCCCAGTACTCGACGCGGGCGGCTTCACTCTGGACGAACTCGTCGAAGTACACCGGCGTGCGCTTGCTCCAGACGCCACCCGGTCCACGAAAATCGGGAATGCCACTGCCAGTGGAGATACCGGCGCCGGTGAAGGCCACCACGCGATTGCTGCACGCGAATAGCTCTGCCAGCCCGCCAAGCGCCCTTGTCCCTGTTTTTTTCATGACCCGCCAATCCCGTGGTCAGTAGCCACATGCCGACTATTGGAACTAGCCAAAGAGGCTCTGCTCCCCTATGTAGCCTGACACGGCCGCGGTTTTCCATGCGGCATTCCGCCAATGGTCGCCAAAGATCGACGCCAGCGCATCTTGGTCATCGCGCTCCCGATCATCGGCGGCATGGTCAGCCAGAACATCCTGAACCTGGTCGACACGCTCATGGTCAGCCAACTCGGCGACACGGCCCTGGCAGCCGTTGGGCTCGGTAGTTTCGCAAACTTCATGTGCACTGCGTTCATCACCGGCCTATCCGCCGGCGTGCAGGCGATCAGCGCGCGCCGGGTCGGCGAAGGTCGGACGGACGAGCAAGCCGTCCCCCTCAACGGTGGGCTGCTGCTTGCGGGCACGTTGGGACTGGTGATGAGCGTGGCGCTATTTTTGAGCGCCGGCAGCTGGTTTCCCCTGCTTTCGAATGATTCCGCGCTCTCGGCGACGGGGGTGCCCTACCTGCAGGCGCGCCTGACCGCCATGGTGGCCATCGGCATGAACTTCAGTTTCCGCGGGTACTTCAACGGCGTTGGGCAGAGCCGGCTGTACATGCGCACCCTCGTCATCATGCATGTGACCAATGTGGTCGCGAGCTACGTGCTGATCTTTGGTGCGTTTGGTGCGCCGGAGTTGGGCGCCCTCGGGGCGGGGATCGGAAGCGCCTTCGCGACCTGGGTCGGCACGGCAACCTACATCGCGCTCGGAGTGCGCCACGCCCGCAGCGGAGGCTTTCTGCGCGGCCTGCCAGACCTACCGACGATGCGCAGCATGACCAAGCTCTCCCTGCCAGCGGGGTTGCAGCAACTGTTCTTCGCTGCAGGCATGACCGCGTTTTTCGCCATCATCGCCCGGGTCGGCACGCGAGAGCTGGCGGCCTCTAACGTGCTGCTCAACCTGCTCTTGGTCGCGCTGCTACCGGCGATGGGCTTCGGTATGGCGTCGGCGTCTCTGGTGGGCCAAGCACTCGGACGCAACGACGAGGCCGACGCACGGCGTTGGGCTTCGGATGTGTCCAAACTCGCTATGGTGTGTATCTCAGTGATCGCGCTGCCGGCGCTCCTCGTGCCCGATCTGCTGCTGCTGCCGTTCTTGCGAGATCCGATCACCCTCGAACTTGCACGTTGGCCGCTGCGCCTGATCGCCCTGGGCATGCCCATCGACACCCTTGGACTGGTGCTGATGCTCAGCATGCAGGGTGCTGGAGACACGCGCACCGTGCTCTACGTTTCTGTCGGCCTACAGTGGGTGTTGTTGCTTCCCGCCGTCTACCTGGTGGGCAACGTCCTGCTGTACGGCCTGGTCGGGATCTGGGTCACCCAGCTGGTCTATCGCAGCCTACAGGCCGGTGTGTTCACGCTGTTCTGGCGGCGTGGGCGCTGGGCCCAAGTGCACGTCTAGACCGCCGCCGTGGCGTGGGTGGGCCGCGGCGTGGGCGCTGGGCCCAAGTGCCCGTCTAGACTGCCGCCGTGGCGTGGGGGCCGGCGGCGGTCGCGAAATGGTGGCTGCGAAAACAGCGCCTCAGTCAGCTTCGATTCTGTAGACGTTGCCCGCGTTGAGCTCCACTACGTAAAGCTCTCCGGTGCCGTCCTGGCCGAAGGACGAGATGTTCTTCACGGCATTGCCCGAATTGATATCCGAGGTGATTTCCGACGCAGCCGTGGCGGCACTGCCGTCCCACGTGAAGCGCCAGAAATTGCCCGAACAATAATCGGCGTAAAGATACACGCCACGCAAACCCGGTATCTTCGAGCCCCGGTAGACATAGCCACCC
Organism: uncultured Myxococcales bacterium; assembly: GCA_937872925.1. GTDB lineage: Bacteria > Myxococcota_A > Polyangia > Polyangiales > Polyangiaceae > JACKEA01. The sequence goes on from CALMUT010000078.1 coordinate 16,334, forward strand.
GCCACCGAGCAGCCCTTGCTGTGGGTGTACTCGGCCGCCGGAAGCGCCTTGCCGCTCTTGTCACATCCATTCGCCGGGTTGAAACACTCGCTGCCCTCCATCACGCGCCAGCCCCAGTTCGTGCCGGCCTTGGAAGCAGCAGGCTCGACGTCGATTTCCTCGATCTTGTTCTGGCCCACGTCCCCGATGTACATGTCCCCGGTGCACGCATCGAAGGTGGTGCGGAAGGGGTTGCGCAAGCCATAGCTCCAGATTTCTTCGAGCGCTCCGCCGCCACTCATATTGTCGCCGGGCAGCGCGTACTTCTTGCCACTTGCCGGCGCCGCGTCCACGTCGATACGCAGGATCTTACCCAGCATCGTGTCGAGGGCCTGGCCGTTGCCGATGGTTCCATGAACGTCGCCACCCCCGCCGCCGTCGCCCAGCGCAATGTAGAGTCGCGCGCCGTCGCCGGGTCGGAACTCGATCGAACCGCCGTTGTGATTGCCTTCGGGCTGCTTCACCGTCAGCAGCACCTTTTCGCTGCTCTTGTCGCCGCTATCGCCGCTGGACGAGAACTCGCTGATCACCGTGTCGCCCGTGGGCGCCGTCGTGCCGTTGCCGGTGTAATGCACGAAGAAGCGTCCGTTTTGTGCAAAGTTTGGATGGAACGCCAGTCCCAAAAGGCCACGCTCACCGCCACCCGTAACGCGCTCGGTGATGTCCAAGAACGGCTGCCCCAAGGTGACCCCCGCCTTCACAATCTGAATGCGTCCGTTGCGCTCGCCCACAAACAGGCGCTCGGCATCGCCCAGGGGTGCCGTCGCCAGGGTCGGGCTGCTGAAACCCGTCGCGTAGGAGGTGAGCTTCAAGCCAGGCACGGATCCGCTGGCGGGACTGCAGTCAAAGAGCCCGCTCTGTCCGGCGCCACCGCCGCTGCCTGCGGTGCCACCGCCGCTACCT
>CALMUT010000079.1 GCA_937872925.1 uncultured Myxococcales bacterium
TCGGATCGCCGTCCCGCCGACACAGTGCCCACCCGCGGGGGTGGGAACAAATTTCAAAACGCCGCGCGCAACTCGGATCGCCGTCCTGCCGACACTGGGCCCACGTGCGGGGAACTACCGCCGACGCTTGAGGCTCGATCCAACGAAAAGGCCGCCAGCGAGCACGAGGAGCACGACGCCGGCGGCCGTCAGCCCAGTTGCGAGCCAGGGAAAGTAGGCCGCCTTGATTTGGTTCCGTGTGGGATTGGCCGCGTTGTACTGGACGACGACGGGATCGCCGATCTCGCGTTCGCAGTTGGAGCCCGAGGAGTCGAGGGAGGTCGCAGCATAGCTCTGACCGTCGACTGTAAACGTCGCGTTTAAGCCGCAGCGCGGGTTGCCACCCGACGACATGCCTTGTTCGATTTCGCTGATCGAACCGGTCGTCTCCGAGTCCATGGCGGGGTTGAGACTGATGAACAGCAGGATCGCCCCCGTTAGCAGCAGGCCAAAGCCCAGGAACAACGGAACGATTGCGATTGGTAGAGTGACCTTCTCCCTAGAGCTCATTGACCGCAAGCCTCCTCCCGACGATGTGACGAACCTTGGCTAGGACGAGCGCCTCGCGCGGAGCATGTTGAGGTAGCGACGGGTCACGCCAGCAACCTGAGCGGCTTTCGCGGTGTCGCCATCGTGCAATGCCAGGAGGCGCTCCAAGTACTGGTGCTCGAATACCTGCAGCGCCTGCTCCCGGGCGACCACCAGTGGACGCGTGGGGTCAAAGGGTACCTCCAAAGAGGCGTTTGCTTTCGCGGGCGATCTGGGAAGCGGCGGAGCCAGTTCTCCGAGGGCCAAGCGGCGCACAACCGCATTTTCCAACTCTCGCACATTGCCGGGCCAGGCGTAGTCTTCCCAGGACTCGAATAGATCCACTGGCAGCGGTAGTTCTGCACCGCCGAGTTTGTCCCAAAAGTGGCGCGCCAGTACCGCAACGTCACCCCGGCGCTCTCGCAGCGGCGGCAGCTCGAACCTGACCACGTTGAGTCGAAAAAACAGGTCGTCGCGGAATCTCCCGGCCTGAACCTCGCGATCCAGATCCCGCCGCGTCGCCGCCAGCACCCGAACATTCACGCTCGTGGACCGGGTGCTACCCACGCGTCGCACTTCACTCTGCTGCAGCGCCCGCAGTAGCTTCGGTTGGAGCCCCATTTCCAGGTCACCGATTTCGTCGATCAGCAGCGTGCCACCGTCTGCCTCCTCAAACACGCCAAGGCGAGAGGCATGTGCGCCGGTAAAGGCGCCACGCTCGTGACCAAAGAGGGACGCTTCCATCAAGTTGCCGGGAACTGCCGTACAGTCGAACACGACGAACGGACCGTTGCGGCGTGCGCTGCGTTCGTGGAGCGCTTCAGCGGCGATTTCTTTGCCCGTCCCCGTTTCTCCTTCGATGAGGACCGTAACGTCGGAGCCCGCTACCTTCTCCATCAACGGATATAAGCGGCGCATGGCGGGGCTCGACCCAATCAGTGGGCCAAAACACTCGGCAGTCGCGGCGCCCACGTTTTCGCTGGCCCTAGCCTCCACGGACAGAGTCGTCTGCCCAACCCGCAAGCGCTCGCCGCCTCGCAAAAACGCCTCGGCGAAACGCACGCCGTTGACGAAAGTTCCGTTCGTTGACCGAAGGTCTTCGACCCGGAGCTCGGAGCCCAAAACCGACAAGGCCACATGCCGCCGAGATACCGTTGGGTCAGACAACCGGAGATCCGCCGCGGGCCCAGTACCCACAAGCACGCGGGTTGGCTGTTGTGGGTCCAAATGCACCGTCGCTCCGTGGTCGCACTCGCTTGTCACCTGCAGTGAGAAGCCAACGCGCTCCGTGGAAAGAGCAGTCGCGCGCAGCAACGTCTCGGCGTCGTCCTCGGACATGGGCTCAAAGACACTCTCGTTTGAAAGTGCGCACGCCTCGAGCGTCCACCACAAACGGCGGATCGCAGTTATCGGGTTTTACTCGCACCTTTGCCTTGACGGGTGCGCGGGGCGGCTGCGGTTTGGCACGCGAAAGCGGCTTGGGCAGAGCCTCCACGCCCCCGCTTGAGCTGGCAGCGGGGGGCACCGCCATTTGTGGAAATCGCATCGCCTTAAGCGGTGAAACGGCGAGCTGTGGCATGCGCTCCGGGCTCCCAGCAGCGTTCATCGCCACTGCGCCCAACGCCCCGGCGGCGAGAACGGCACTACCAAAGCCGAGTACCGTCTTTGCCTTGCTGCCACGCGACACCGCGGCGTTGACTGCCGACGGTGTCGATTCCGAGTTGTTGTTGATGATGGTCGTTCGGGCCTGCGCGGGCGCTGTTTCGGCTGGTGTTTCCGCAGACGCCACCTTCTCGGCTCGCACAGCCAAAGCGCTGGCCGCACAGTGTTCCACCCAGGCCTGGACCTTGGAAGGCGACGCAAAAGGCACGGCTGCCTCGATGGCATCGGCCATATGCTTGGCGGACGGGAATCGCTCGGCAGGATCCCGCCGGAGTGCCCGCTGCACGATCTTGTCAAACGCGGCGGGCACCCATGAGACCACGCGAGACGGCGGGTCGACATGCCCATGCAGCACTTTGTACATGCTGGCGGCCTCGTTGTCCCCGGAGAACAGGCGCCTGAGAGTGAGCGCCTCCCATAGGACGACGCCGGCAGCGAAGACGTCCGTACGCGCGTCGATGGGCCCGGCGGTGACTTGCTCCGGCGCCATGTACGCGGGTTTGCCCTTCACCTGTCCGTCGACCGTGCTTTGCAGCCTGCCCCGCGCCCGCGCCACGCCGAAATCCACCACCCGGGGCACGCCGTCCGCGCCAACCATGATGTTCTGGGGCGTAAAGTCGCGGTGCACGATGCCCAGCGGCTCGCCTTGTTCCGAGACTGCGGTGTGGGCGGCATGCAAACCGTGCAGCGCGCCAACCATGATAGCCGCTACAATCTCCGGAGCGGGCGGCTCTCCCGATCTCTTAGCGGCACCCATGAGCTTCGAGAGCGATTCACCGTGTACGTAGTCCATGACGAGGAGAACTTCGTCGTCGGTGCACATCACGTCCAAAACCGACACGACATTGGGGTGCCGCACCCGGCCCGTGAGCCGAGCCTCGTCGAGGAGCATGGACACGAACTCCGGCTCCTTGGCGAGATGCGGATGGAGGCGCTTTATGGCGACTGTTCTCGCGAAGCCTCCGGGACCTTGCATCCGCCCCAAATGCACGGTCGCCATGCCACCCTTCGCGATTTCTTCGCGGAGCGCGTAGCGTCCCAGCGCGAGGGATGCGGTGCCCATTGCGCCAATAGTACCGCAGATTGCCGAGCGGACGCGCCCCGGCGCGGACAACCCTCAAAAGTTGCCTTGCACACCTACCAGCCACGCCTTTTCAGCGCGCTCTGCCGGGGCAGAGAGCACCAGGTAGCCCCCAACACCAAGCGCGACCGTAGCGGTTCCGCCGACAATGTCCGCGATCAGGAGTTTCCGCCTGGCCGCATCTACACGCTCCTCGTCGCAGGACGGAGCGCATTCGTCCCGTAATTCGTTCCGGTCCGAAATCGCCGAAAGTGCCAGATAGGCCGCAGTGACAAGCCCAGCAGCGCCGACGCCAAGCAGGGCATAGCCCCACGTTTGGCTGGAGCTGTCTTCTATCCTCTCAGGAGTGGGTTCCCTCCTCGGCGACCGACCCAACTGCACCCCAACGGGGCGGCGCTGCTGCCCAAGGGTTGCCACAAACTTGACGGCTTTGTCCTGCCCTTGTGCTGTGACATCCAAACGATGCTCGCCGGGATTCACCTCCACGGGCAGGCCTACCCAGCTCGCGCCCAGATCGCGTCCGTCCAGCAATACCTTGGCGGTGCTGCTATCGGCCCCCGCCACCTTCACCGTGATCAGAACGCTCGGGATCTCGCGATCCACTTCGGATAGCCACGACGTGCACTGCCGCGCGATAATCGCGGGACAGGTCTCCACCGCGCAGGCCCGCAGGGAGTCCCGGGCGGAAAGCACATTGCCCACCAGGCGTTGCTCTTGTGCTTGCTTGTGACTCGCGATGCAGGCGTCCACGACTCCGGGTTCTACCGCCGCGGCATGGGGCGACATCCCCGACAGCGCGAGCGCTAGAGACAGCGCGACCGGCCGAGGAGAAATTGAGCAACGCACCACCCGGGATTATCCCAGGTCTCCGCAGCGATGGGAAGGGTGCGAACAGCCCGCGAACGTCATTGAACACCCGCGCGGACGCTGCGACCTATTGCGTCTTGAGATAGGGTGCCAAGACGTCGAACCAGTGTCCGAAGGTATAGCCCCAGGCCCACTGTTGTTCGCGTAGCGCGGCGGTCCAATCTTCATTGTTCGATCCGGAGCCACCCTTTGAGTAGCTGTAGTATCCGTGAACGGATTTGTATTTTAGATCCGTCATGCCAATGTTCACTCGGCTTGCAATTCCTTTGGTATCAGCACCTGAAAGGCCACCGCATACGAAAGCCGTCAGCGCGTCGAGCATGACTCGGGTACCTTTGAAAGAGTAGGACATCGCGCTGCGCTTGCCCCCGCCGTCCACCGTATCAAGCTCGTTTGCCATGCCCATTGCTCCCTTGTTGGGAAGGCCCGACCCACCATTGATGATCCGGCCACGGGCGACTCCCTTCACAACGATGCCCGCACCTCCGTTAAGTCCCGCGGTGATCTTCTTGTTGAACGCGCCGTGGGCAATGTCCGTCATCAACTTGCCAGGCTTGTTGATGCCTTCCGAGTTGATGGCCCACTTCCAATTGGTGATGCCCTGCTTCACCTGAGCCGGGGTTGGCCGTGAGCCATTGGATCCTGCGGAGTGAAAGGTTGCGTACTGGTTGTCGAGTCCGTTGCTTTTGAGCTGCGCGGCGAAGGCCGCTTGGTCGAATCCGTTCAGGAACGCTGTGACAGCGCCGGCGGAACCCATGAACACACTGCCCGCAATCATGGTGGCAGGCGGCGCCAGCCTGAAGTTCGGCGCGCCCTTCCACCACATCTGGGCTCCGCGCAGGTTGTTGATGTTGCTGACGTTCTTCTTGATCTCGAAGTTGTTGATCGACGAAGTATACGCAGCTCCGACGACAAGCCCCTTCATGCACAGTTCGATCTTGGTTTTCTCGGCGACCGTAAACTGCTTCCAAATCCGTGGCGTCAGCTTGGCCAGCGCGGCAGCCACGGCAAAACGCAATTCGTGCTGAGCAACATATCCACCAGCGCCAGAGGGATCGTGGCCGGACTTGATATTGTAGCGCAGCTGCTGCAGCAGCCTCGCGTCCGCGCTGGTGTTGCCGGAAAAGCTGGCCGTCGCCAACACCACCATCGCCGAGCCGAAGTACGCTGAATTCGTGCCGGCTCCGCTGTAGGAACCAAAGTCGGTAAGCGGACGTGCGATCGCGTCCTTCACCTGTGCCTGAGGTGCCAGCGGCAGCCCTTTCGCAGTGGGCGGCTGGCCGCCAGTGCTACTTCCAGCGCTGCCAGCGGCCCCGGGGTTGCCCGCGTAGCCCGCTGCTCCTGCCATGCCGGCACCACCGGCGCTGCCCCCACCGCCCGCCATGCCCGCGTAGCCCGCCGCGTTCGCGCCGCCCGCGGTGCCTGATCCACCGAAACCGGAATCACCGCCGGAGCCGGAGCCCGCAGCGCCTGCGGCGCCAGGGTCTGGATCTGTGGCACCGCTGTCAACCGAGCAAGCGAGGAACAGCTGGGCGGTAACGAAGAGAGCGAGGGTTGGACGTCGTAGATTCATGTTCATTTCTCCGAGTTGGATGGCAGGAGCAGCGCGTTCAGAGTCCTTAAAGCGGCATGTCCCCCTTAGTGAGAGTCGCGTACTCGTCACGCGGGTTACCCAGGACAGGACGGCTCTTGGCGACGAACTTCTTGAAGTCCGCGCTCATGTTGTAGCGATTGTTGGCTACTTCCAGGATGTTGTCGTGGTGGTGCCAGTTACGGCGAACGGGCACGCCTGCCGCTTGTTCCTTTAGGTGCAAGTGGAACTCCTCGTTGAGATAGTTCCAGCGGAACCACTGGTCGATCACCGCCTGGTACCCGACCCCGGCAGGCGTCTTCTTGTTCCACAAGTCCACCCCCGCGTAGCGGGCCATTTCGAAGGCTTGCACGAGCGACGAGGTGCCGTAGCCCGTGTACATCACGCCCTGAATGAACGTCTTCTTCTTCCTGAGTACGTCCTTCTGAACGATGGCAACTACCTTGCCCTTCGGACCGTACGGCGCTTGATGAATCCGCCACGGCCCGATGAAGTACTTCTGTAGTCGGCCGATGATCTCCGTACGAAGCTTCGCGTCGTCGAACGAAACGGCCGTGGCAAGCATGCAGTTGAGCGCTGCCTCAAGCCAATTGCTGGCGTCCCACTGCTTCGGGTCCGTTCCGGCCATCTTTTCGTCCACCACCAACCGGCTTTTTGGAAGGATTTCCGCTCGCCACCACTTCTGAAACTTGCCCCGCTCCGTTCCTGACCAGCCGCTGTATCCGTGGAGGAGGTCATGCGCGTACATGAACGCGACCAAGTAGGAGCCGGAATGAAGTCCCGCATGGGATCCTCCAACCAAAGTGACGCCTACTTGCTGCCACTTCTGCATGATGGCCACGGCTTGGTCTGCGAATTTCGCCTGTCCGGTCAGAACGTACGCCAGCGCACAGGCATAAGCCGCCTTGCTGTGTGACGCGAAGATGTCACGCGCGATTGACGTATTGTCGGGGCCACCGACCAACAAGATCTTCTTGGGCGGCGCCTTGTTGAAAGACAGGAACCCGCCGGCGTCGGCCAGCAGCTTCTGATACGCGCCCCATTGGGGCTGTTGCTTCTGCTTAACGCGGCTGCGGATGACATCGAGTTCAGCAGCGTTGAACACGGTGGCTGGATGCGCATTCACCGGCCCGGCGCCACCGCTGTTCGCGGAGGCGGCCCCGGCAGTCCCCGCTACTCCCGCTGCAGCCGCCGCGCCCGCCATACCGCCGGCGCCCGCGGTGTTTCCCGCTTCGCTACCTCCTGCGCCGGAATCGAACGAGCCGCTGCCTGACGTGCCAGCACCCGCCGCCGCGGCACCGCTGCCGGCTGCGCCTCCAGAAGGTCCACCGGAGTCAACGACGCAGCCGACGACTGCGACGGCAAGCGCCAGGGCGATGGGAACTAGTAGCGTGGAGGCGGTTCGCGGATACATGACCCACGTTCTGAGCAGGGAGCGTGCCACCGGAACGTGGACGCCAAGAACACCGGCGCCAGCGCGAGTTTCGCAACCAGTTCAACCGACGGCGCGCTCCTTCGCGGCCTCTTCGGGGAAGGCAGACTTCCCCGGGGAAGTCTGCCTTCCTCGGCCAGCAAGACGCGCGCACGTCCCGTGGCCCGACGCCAAACATGCTAAAATCTTTGGCATGTTGGCAAAGCGCGGTGACCGCTCTACCCTTCGCGTCGGAATGGTCGGCGGCGTCGTGGCGGTGTCCGCGTGCTCCGGCCTGGTGTCCTTCGACGACTTGAGCGGCCAGCCGAAAGCCGGGATCACCGACGACGCCGGAGCGGACGCAAGCGCTGACGCAGACGCAATCGCCGAAAAGGACGCTACCGCTGAAGCGGACGTCGAGGTCGACGCTGGAGAGCAGCACTTGTCCGACAGAGGCTGTCACGGCATCGCCATCGCCGACGACGGCACCATTGTTGTGACGCATTTCGCCCTAGACCCACCGAAGATACCGACGCTGTCAAAGGTGACGCTCGATCAGGGCCAATGGACGCTCGTCTCTTTCGACGGGACGGCGGGAAATCAGGCGCCTTGGGTGGTGGTCGATGGCGACGTCGCGTATTCGACCGCGAATGACTATTTGTTTGCCACAAATCTAAAGACAGGATCCACGTTGCCCCTGGTGACACTTCCTGGGAAGCGCGTTTGGGGCGTTGCCGTGCTCAAGCAATGGGTCTACTTCACCGAGAGTCCCGGGCCTCCCGCCACGGGTTCGCTACGACGCTTCCCGCTCGGTGCCAATGCTGGCGACTCTGGCGTTGTCGAGATCGTTGTTTCGAATCTCCTCCAGCCGCAGGCACTTTCAGTGCTGGGGGACTGGGTGTACCTCGCAGTCGAGGGCGACGAGAGCGCTGGGAAGAACGGCAGCTTGCGCCGAGTGCACGTCGACACTGGCAAAGTCGAGGTCATCCACGGTGAAAGTCCCGAACAGAAGATCTATCCGTGGGGCCTGGTTGCCGTCGACGACAATGGAAAGACTCGAGTGTACTTCACCCAAGACAAGACGGGTGGTTTGTACATTACAGATCCCGGAGTTGTCACGAAGTGGAACGCCGTCGACAAGAACGACTCCACGCTCCTCACCAACATGCGCCGAGCTGGTGGTGTTGCAGTAGGTGGCGGCAGGGCGTTCTGGTCCATGCGGGAGGCGACAAATCAGAACAAGGCCGGAGCATTGTTCACCGACGCGCTCGGTGCGACCGGCAAGGTGGGACCGTGGCTGGACGGGTCATCGACAGTGGGACTGGCTTGGCATGATGGCTACCTGTACCGTTGTGCAGAGAGCGGCTTGCATCGCATCAAAGTACCCTGAGGCCGACGGCGCGCTAACAGACCGAACTCGGATCTCCGAGCACCGATTGCGCGGCTCGCAGCCAGATCCGCTACAGTCCCGCTGTGGCAAACACGTCGGCTCTAAAGATTGCTCGCGCGGCACGTGACGAGCTAACGCGACAGCTGCTGCTCGAGAAGCGCTACGACTACCTGGCCGGCCCTGACGACAATGGGTTGCCGAAAATCGGTAAGTCTGTGACACGCGCTTTGGCTGGATTCGAATTCGGCGTAACCCTGGAAGGGCGTCTCGACTCTCTGCGCGAAGCTGCGGATCGTGTCTTGGTGCGGGCAGACGGCATGGTGTTCAACGTCGCGCTGATTGATGTCGTCAAGAAGGATCCGTTGACGGATCGGATTGGCCTGGCCCACCTTGTTGAAATCGGCGAAAGCCTGACAGGCATGACGGGCAAAGTGGCGGGCAATACGCTACCGGTGACTTTTCAGATCTTCGAGATCTTTCCCCACGGCATCCCCGCAGGCTACGCGGAGCGCACGTCGGGCTACCAGCGGCGCGGCGTGCAGAGTCCGAAGATCGGCGTCGGAGTCGTGGCCATCGACGCGGCCAGCGGAGCGACTTGGAGCAACTTTCCCGGCTTGGTGCGCTGGGCGCACGTCCAGCTGGCTCGGCGTGCGTTACGCGACCGCCACATGGGGCGCGCCGAGCGTGAGGCCATGCTCGAAAACAGCGGGTTCCACCTGGACAAGGCACTCCTAGCGACCGCAGGCGCGAGCGCACTGGGCAGCTTGGCGCTGTGGGGCATGCTGCAGGCGAAAGTCCAAAGCGGGCAGCTCTACGGGGGCGTTATCGTGATTGTCGCGGTCCTCGCGGCGGTGGTTTCGCTGAAACTGTGTCGAGTCGTGCATGCGACTGCGCTCCAGGCCGGCGCCGCGGGCACGGCAACCGCACTGACTCTCGCATTAACATCGCTCGGGCTTGGGCTCGGTTTCGGCCTCAGCAGTGTCATCACCTTGGCGGCGGCAAGCTTCATGTCTTTTGCCATCGGCGTGGTCGACAACCCTCAGGGGCGGCGTCAGTGACCACGGTTAGAGGGACGCCGATCGAGCTGCACTGACTTGCGCGCACCCTACTCGTCTTGGGAGGTGGCGCAACGCAGCAAGTCGGCCGTCTTCCAGCCCTGGGGCGTGCGCACCGCGTCGTCGATGCGAAAGGTGTAGCGACTGTGCCCGCTCTGCACCACGATTGAAATGTCATCGCTGGTTTCAACTGGGGCGCCGCAGTCCTCCTTGTCTTCGGTTTCGATGGGCTCAGGGCGCACTTCCACGATCTGGGCTCCGGAAAAGTCGAAGATCGTCCGGCAGTCGTGAAAGCTCTGCTTGAATTTCCTGCGCAGCTTACCCTCGAACTCCGCCGTGATCCGGTCCCACTTCTCGCTTGCTTGCGCCGCATGCGGACACATTCTTGTGATGTCCTCTGCGCTGAGCAACAGAGTGTCGGCGGCATGGTCGTCCCCTGTGCGCAGCGTCTCGACCAGGGCGCGCGCAAGCGCTTCGGGCGTGTTCAGCTCCAGGGAGGGCTCCGTCGTGACGCGGACGGGCACGGCGCCGAGGGGCTCGGGCTTGGATGCCGTCTGCTCCACGCGTAGAGTCGGCGGCGGCACAGGCGCCCTGTCCGGATTTGCGGCACCACCGCATGCCATCAGGCCGAGGACAGCACTGACCCAGGCCATGCTCCTGCACCGCGCATAGTTGCCCCGGGCGAGCACTCCGTGCGATGCGCGCCACCCAACGACCTCACTGCCAGCTATGTCACTGATAGATAAAACCATCGCTGCCGTCGGTGACCGTGACCATCACGATGGTGTCGGCCTTGGTGGCGACCGGCACATTTGGATACGCCTGTTTCAGCGCGTCACGGTGTTGCTCGTTATACGCCAACACATGCAAGATCTGCTTATGCCAAGCGTCCGCGGGCTGCACACCCTGCGTGCTGGCCATGATGTCGGCAAGCTTGCCATCTAAAAGCCCTTGGGCCTGTGCCACGCTGTAGGTGCTGCCAGCAGGAAAAGCAAAGGCCCGCGTGACGCTGACGCCGATCTTGTAACCATCAATTTGCACTAGCAGATCGGTCTTCTTGGTAGCCCAGGGTTGGTACAGGATCTTGCCTTCGGTCTTCAGCAACCCGGCGAGCTCGCAGCGGTACAAGACCTCGTAGGAGAAGATTTCGGAGTACAGCGAGCTGCCCCCCAGGTTGCCGTCGTCGTGCACCTGCTTGCCACCTGGCGAAAGCGCGTTGTAGTCAAACGCCATGCTGGCAAAATCGAGGTTGCTCTGAAACACGAAGGGCGCAGGCGACAAGATTTCCGTGCTGTCGATGGGCCCGCAGTCGCCCTGAATCGAACCGAATCCGGGCAGCGGCACGCTCGGGGAACCTGCGGCGCCAGCGGATCCTGCCGCGCCGGCATTGGCCCCGCTGCCGGCGGCGCCCGCCGCTGCGGAACTCCCACCGCCGCCGCCTGCTCCGCTGGCTCCGCCAATGCCGCTCGCACCCGCTGCGCCGCCTGCTCCCGAACTACCAACCGTTCCCCCGCTGCCGCCCGCTGCAACGCCGCCGAGTCCACCCGCCGCGCCAGTCCCCAGGACGCCGCCGCTTCCCGCAGCGCCCCCGCCGCTACCCCCACTGCCGCAGGCAATAGCCCCGAGTAGCAAAGCCAAGCTTAGCCGAGGCGCCATGGCCAAAGCCTAACTCGAATCCTACTTCGCTGGCGCGGTGGCCGGCTCCGGCTGCAGCGTGCGCTGCAAAATGGTGCCTTCCCATCCAGCCGCGAAGGCTTCCGTGCCCGCGGTCCACACAGAAGTGAGTACCAACCCGCCGCTTGCCGTCGACGTTCGCCAGCGCTTGCCGTCGTAGTGCAGGATCATGCCGCCGTTGCCCACAGCCCACACATCCCGGGCGCTCGTGCCCCACAAGCCGTGCAGCAATGCGTTCTTCTTGGCCAGGGCTTCCAGGCCTGCGCCGATCGCCTTCCAGCGCTTGCCGTCATAGTGCAAAGCGGTTGCGCCGTGGCCCACGGCGAACACGTCTTTTGGTCCGGTGCCCCACACCGCCGTCAGATACTTCTTGGTACCGCTCGCCGCGGCGCTCCAGCTCTTGCCGTCGTAGTGCAGGATCGTGCCGTCAGCCCCCACCGCAACGGCATGGTCTGCCGCGTGGGACCACAAGCCGAAGAGCGACGCGCGCGTGCCAGAGGCCTCGGACTTCCATGCCTTGCCGTCGTAACGCAGGATCGTCCCGTCCCTGCCAACGGCGACGGCCATTGACGCGCTGGGCGCGCTGACTGCCGACAAGAGCTGCTTGGTTCCGCTTTTTTGCGGACTCCACGCCTTGCCGTCGTAGTGCAAGATCAGACCGCCGAGGCCGACCGCGTACACGTCCGCCGGGCCGCTGCCGCTCAAGCCCGCGATGTACTCCCGTGTCCCTGATGCGCGCTGACGAAACGCTTTGCCATCGTAGTGCAGCAGCGTGCCGTGCCGCCCCCCAAACCACACGTCCGTTGGCCCCGTGCCCCACGCCGCCAGCAGGCGCGCGTTGGTCGGGCTCGGATTCCCCTTCCAGCGGCCGGACTCCTGGCGAAAGGTCATTCCACCTGGACCCGCGACGGTAACGTCACCGTTTTCCGCCTGCCACAGCGCTCCCAGCTCGTCCGAGGGCAAACGACCGGGCGAAGTCCATGCTGCGCCGTCGCTCTGCGCAACGACGCCAAACTCGCCGGTGGCCCAGACGCTCTTTTCTCCAGTCCCACCGATGGCGCGCAAGGTGTTGTGAGTCGGACCGGGCACACTCGACCAGGCCTTTCCATCGAAGCGGTAGATCGGGTCCGCGGGGGTGCCGACGGCGAAGACGTTCGTGGGACTGCTACCCCACACGGCGCGCAAGTACGGCGTCTCGGGAAGGGTGTCACTGGACCAGACATCCCCAACGCCACGCACGACCACTCCGTGCCGTCCCACGGCGAATACCTGGTCGCCCTGCCCCCACACGCCTTTGAGTTCAGTCTCCGTTCCCGATTTCTTTGTGACACAGGTCCTTTCGCACACCGCGACCAGACCGCCCGGCCCGACGACGACGGCGCGCTTCTCGCTGGCCCACACGCCATTCAGCTTCTCGGTAAAGGAAGTGCGCAGCAGCCGCCAACCCTTGCCATCAAAGCGCAGCACCGTGCCCTGTGCGCCCACCACCCATAGATCGCTGGGACTCGTTCCGGAAACCGACATCAAGTCGAGGTCGACGCCGCTTTCCTCACGCAACCAAGTCTTGCCGTCGTGGTGCAGGATAGTGCCGTGTTTGCCAACCGCCCAAATGTGGTTGCCCACACCCCACAGGCCATAGATGAAATTGGCTTGGGGCAAGGGGCTCTTCCAGCACCATCCATCCTCGAGACACAGGCTCGGCGCTTCGAGCAGCCCGACCTGAATGGGGGCTGGAACCGCTGGTGCCGGAGCCGCTGCGGAAGCCGACGGCGCTGATGCGGAAATACCCGGCGCCGCCGACCCGCTGCCCGCCTTGGGCGCTTCTTTTGACGGACATGCCGTCGCTAGCAGCGCGAGGAACGCGCTGCCGAAGGCGCACAAGCGCAGAGACCGCTCCATATGCTTGTGGATGTTGGCGAGTGTGCCCGCGCTGCTTAGCGCACGGGCACGTTGTCTTCGCAGCAGCCTTCTTTGCAGTACTGGGCGCCGCCGCAAGCGGGAAGACCAGGACCGCAGGCTTGCACGCCGTCAGGACAGTTGCCCACGTCATCCTGCAAATCGCCGCCACCTAGCTCGAAGAGGACGGAACCCGATGTCGCCCAGAAGTGATTGAGAGCACCGAAACCGAACCCTTCGACGGCGGTTGACGTGGTGTCGTCGTACTCGAAGAGCGCTTCCTGGTGCCAACCATCGGCGCGCTTGATGTACTGCCCGATGAAGTCCGACGTCATGTCGCTGACGTAGACGAACTGTTCGCCAGTCTTGGGGGACACGACGACCTCCATGCCGTCCATGTGACTGCCCGCCATGTCCGGATACGCGAACTCCACGACCCAGCTCTTGGTGGGCTCATGGTACGAGTACACCTGACGTTTGCTCTCGTTGGCGGCGTACCAACGCTTCTCCCAGTGGCCGTAGCCGAAGAAGGACATCGCCGTCGTCGCGGTCGGTTGGATCACCGGCGCATTGGTCTGACCCAGGAAGGTGTATTCCGTGATGGTGCCGTTGCGGACGGGACCCAGTGAAAGCACCGTGTCATTGGACCACGCGTAGAGTGAAGACACGGACGCTTGTCCCACCGGCGCGTTATCCGCGGTCTTGTCGTAGGTCTTCACCAACTCGATGGTGCGTTGCTCCATCGGCCCGGTGGCCTTGGGATTGAGCGGGTGCTGGTTGGGCTGGATGGTGCCGTTGTTGTCGGAATCCAGGATCCCGATCTTGTACACGTCCAAGTACTTGCCCTGGCGGTTGACGTACACGTACTCGCCGTAGGACGTCACGTCATGGCCACCGAGGAACGCGGAACCGCCACCGACCTTGAAGATTGCGTATTGGTAGTAAGTACCAGTTGGCGCCGTGCTGCCCGTCGGCGTCACGCTCACGCAAGTGCCCGTCTTCGCGTCGCAAGTCTGACCGGACGTGGGGCTGCACACCGTCGCCGGGCTCTTGGGGACCCAGGAAGAGGGCGGGCCAGGGTTGCACTGCCGGATCTCATTGCCGTAGCAGTTGAACTCGCCGGCGACGCAGCCGGTTTTGCAAGCACCGTTGGGGTCACAGCCAAACTCGCAGGGCGTGGGTGGCTGCCAAGCGCCCGCGTTGTCGCAGGTCTCGAGCAGATCGAGGCTGCATTTGGTGGTGCCCGGTTTGCAGGATCCGACGCAGGCGCCTTGTTCGCAAATGAAGGGGCACTCCGTGCCGCTCTGCCAGCCCGTAGCCCCGCACGTCTGCGGGATCGCCCCGACGCACTGTTTCGCTCCCGGCGTACAATCGATGACGATCCCGCCACCCGTGCCGGAGGTGCTGCTATCAGAACCGGAATCCGTCGCGGAGGTGCCACCTGTTGCAAAGCCGTTGTCGGAAACGCCGCTGCCGTCCGCGCCGCACGCGACGAAGGCAAAGGCGCCCGATGTGATGAGAGCCAGACCAAGGAACTGCTTCATAGGGGGATCCTCCGAGGAACGCCGAAAGTGTAGCACAGCTTTTGGGGGAAGACCGGCGACGGGCCAGGGCAAAACCCCTTGTGATTTCGGTATTTTGAGTTCCATCACGGCACTGGACCCCCTAGCCTATGCAAATGCTTCGCGCTGGCCTCGTTCTGCTTGCCGCTGTGTGCATGCTGCCCGCTTGCACGCCCGTCGCAAGCTACGAGCGCGGTCGATTGGCGCACCCGACCATGGATCCAAGCACTCAGACCGGCCCCGGACGTGCACACCTGCACGCAGTGCAAGAGGGCGCGGCCGGGGGCAGCGCGACCCGGGCGGGTGGCTGCGGTTGCAACTGACGGGCAGTCGGCCAAGGTGTGCGCCTTGCAGATCCCGACTCACGCGCCGCGATTCCGACGCAGCCACCCCCTAGCGGTAGCGTGCTGCGCGGCGTTGCTGAGCGTTTCTGCAGCGCGGGCTGACGGCACGCGCTGGGACGGCAACGCGGAGGTCAGCGGTTACTACGACACCGACGCCGTCATGGTGATCACGCCAGCGCTACAAGCCGCAGCGAAAACCGAGTCCGGGTGGTCCGCCAGTGGCGGCTACTTGGTCGACGTTGTAACCGCAGCGTCCGTCGACATCGTATCAACGGCAAGTCCGCGCTGGACCGAGGTGCGCCACGCAGGTCAGCTCGGTGCCGGGTACGCTTTCGACGACTTTGGCCTAGCTGTGCACGGGGGTGCGTCCTTCGAACCCGACTACGTGTCCTTTGGCTTGGGCGGCGAAGGTTCGTACAACTTCGCAAACAAACAAGCGCTACTGACCCTTGGCTACGCTTTCCAGCACGACACGGCGGGGCGCACGGGTACGCCGTTTTCCGAGTACGCACTGCGCTTCACCCGTCACGAAGTCGACACGCGACTTGAGCTGGTGCTGGACCGCGCGACGACTCTCACTGCCGGCCTAGACGTGATGTTCGAAGCCGGCCGCCAGGAGAAACCCTATCGCTATCTGCCGCTGTTTGATGCGGACGTCGCGCCCCGAGTGCCGCCGGGTGCATCCGTAGATTTAGTCAACCAGCTGCGCTTGCCTGGACGCATGGCGGAGCGCCTGCCAGACACACGAAGGCGCGCGGCCGCCAGTGTGCGGCTGGCTCATCGGTTCAAGACCTCCACCCTGCAGCTTTGGGACCGAGTCTACTTCGATGGCTGGGGCATGCTCGCCAACACATCGGATGCACGCTGGATCGTGGATCTGTCGCCTAGTTTCTCTCTGTGGCCCGCGCTCCGCTTCCACAACCAGTCGGCAGTGACGTTCTGGCGCCGCGCTTACGTGGGCCGCTTCCAAGACGGCCGCGTGGACGCGCCTTCGTTTCGCACGGGAGATCGCGAGCTTGGGCGGCTTTGGACGGCGAGCGTTGGCGCTGGCGCGGCATGGGCGCTGGCGCGGAACATGCGGGTGAGTCTGGAGCTCGAAGGCGCGTATACGGAGTTTCCAAACACCTTGTACATCGACCACCGCTGGGCCACGTTTGCTGTAGCCGGCTTCGGCATGAGGTTCGAGTGATGCGTGGGTTTTGGTACGGGCTGTTCGCGATCAGTGTGATGATCGGCTGCAGGGATCCCGTCGCGGACGCCAGGGTCGACTCCCTGGGCCCTGAGCCCGGGCCCTACGAACAGGGACCCGATCACCGTCCCGGGCAGCCGTGCACCTGGTGCCACCGGCCGGGCGGCGAAAGTCCGCACTTCGATCTTGCGGGCACGGTGTTCTTGCGTTCGGATTCCAAAGAGCCAGCCAGGTCCGTCGTGGTGCAGCTCTTCGACAGTTCCGGGCGCACGCGCACGCGAGTGACCGGAGTGTCGGGGAACTTCCACTTCGAGGAGGACGAACTGGAGCTTGAGTTCCCGCTGTGGGTCCGCCTCGAGTTTGAGGGGCAAGTGCGTGCGATGCACACGCCGATCTTCCGCGAACGCTCCTGCGGTGCTTGCCATGGGGATCCCGCCAGTCCAAGCAAGGCGGGGCACGTCTTCCTGCTGGAGGACGAATGAGACGCGCGCTGTGGGTGCTGCTTGCTGGGGCGTGTTCGGTGAGCACAGATCCCCTGCCCTTCAACGCACCGCCCGAAGAGGACTTCCGCTTTGTTAGTGCCGCGCTAGGCGCACGTTGTGGCAGCCTGGATTGTCACGGTGGCATCGGGCGCAACTTGCGGATCTACAGCCGTTTCGGGCTGCGTCTGAACCCAGATGACATTCCTGGCGGCCACCCAGACACAGCGGAGGAGCATGCCGCCAACTACGCCTCGCTGCTCGCGCTCGAACCGGAGATCATGCAGCGTGTAGTGCAGTCCGGCGGGCAAGCACCCGAGCGTCTCACGCTGTTTCGAAAAGGGCGTGGGGACGAGGCCCACGTGGGTGGCAGCGCCCTGAACGGGGAAGCCGACGACTGTTTGGTCTCCTGGGTCTCCGCCGCGTTGGATCGCAAGACCTGCTTCAACGCATCCCAACTCAAGGTGCCACCTGGCTTCAGCGGCAAAGGAGGCACCGGCGGCGGTGGGACCGGCGGTGGCGGCACCGGCGGCGGTGGAACCGGCGGAGGTGGAACCGGTGGGACCGGGGGTGGCGGAACCGGCGGCGGTGGGACCGGGGGTGGCGGAACCGGCGGCGGTGGAACCGGTGGGACCGGCGGCGTGACGTGCGCACCCGGCGACTTCTGGCCCTGCGATTGGGACCCCAACTGCAAGCCGGAAAAAGCGGCCCCCGCGGATCACCTTGCCTTGGCGGACGAAGACTGCCTGAGCTGCCACAAGGCCGGCGGCAGCGCGGGGCCAGGCCAAGAGTTTTTGTTCGGCGGACGCGTGATTCTGTTCAACACCACCATCGGCGACCCCGACGCCGAGATCGGGGTCCGGGATGGCAACCTCTTCTACTACACGTGCGCGGACAACCTCGGCTTCTTCTTCGTGCGAGATATCGGTCAGCCCAAGCCAAATTGGGATCAAGTGGAAACCCGCGCCCGGGGGGAGTTTGCGGACAAGAGCATGCCCGAGGACAAGGAGCATCGCGCGGACTGCAACAGCTCCAAGTGCCATGGCGACCCCATCCAGCATATCCATCTTTGATATCGGGCGGCAGCGCGCGAGTCCCGCATTCCGGGTAAAATCCGCCGCGATTGCTGATCCAGAGCGTCCGCGGTAGTAAAGAGTCGGTTTCTTCTCTGACCCACGCCGGGCGATGATCGTCTTCGAGTCCTCCGCGAAGATCTTGCAGTTCTTGCACCTGCTGGCCGCCGTCACTTCCATCGCGGCGTGCGTGCATTTGATCGTGCGCTTGGTCCGATCTCGCGTTGACCGTCGGATCTACGTGCACGCACGCACGTTGCTCGTCGCGTATGTGAGCCTCTACGGCTTGGGCTCCGTGGTGTATCCGACCTTTCGCGTGCGGGTGCGCGCCGAATTCCTCGACCGCGCGTACCCGTGGGCAACCGGGCTCTTCGAGATCAAGGAGCAAGCTGCAACCTTGGCTCTGCTGCCGGTGATTGGCCTGTTCCTGTTGACGCGTCCCGTGTGGAAAGGCGCCGAGCGCCCGCGCGCCACCCAGCGTGGACACGCGCCACTGCTCTTGGGCTTGAGCTCGATGGTCTTGTTGGTGCTCCTCTTCAACGCCTGCGTGGGGTGGTACCTGGGCACGCTCGGGAGCGTGTGAGGCATGCAACCCAAGGACCGCATCGCGATCGCCATCTGTGCAGCCATTCTGGTTGCCTGTGTGGTGCATCTCGTCGCGCCACCGAGCTTCATTTATTATCCCCTAGAGCGCAGCTGGCGCTGGGAACGCGCCGAATCCGGTGTCGCCATGTTCTGGTATGGCCGCTCCGCCTGGACCCTCGCGGCGGGCGCGGCGGTTTTTGGCATGGGGTATTTCGCTACGGGAAGGATGCGAGGCGAGGCCCCTGCGTGGTTGCCCAAAGCCCTCGCGCTACTCAGCGTCGGCAGCCTCGTGCTCGCGCTGGGACTGATCGCCCGGCACGAGTGGGCAAGCTGGATGCTGCGCTAGGCAAGCGCGCTACTTGCTCTTGATCTTGTACGCGACCACCACCGGCGGATTCGCGTACTGGCCCTGCTCGGTGTCGGCGCCTTGCAGCGTCAGATACAAAAGCCCTGAAGCGGGATCGAAGCTGCCGCCGCCGA
Organism: uncultured Myxococcales bacterium; assembly: GCA_937872925.1. Taxonomy (GTDB): domain Bacteria; phylum Myxococcota_A; class Polyangia; order Polyangiales; family Polyangiaceae; genus JACKEA01. The sequence continues at coordinate 18,907 of CALMUT010000079.1, forward strand.
TCTCGCCGCTGAACGGCGTGGCGAACTCGCCATGGGCGTGGGGGCGCACGGCGGAGGCGTCGAGCTGTCCGTCTTTGACCTTGACCAAGTCGTTGACGTCCCAGAACCAGTAGTAGTTGCTGTTGTCGCTGGTGTCGTTGGAACAATAGCCACCGCAGGCTTGGCTCGCGCCCGTAGGCGTACACTTGTAGCAAACGCCCGTCTTGTGCCCGCCGCTGCTGCCTAGGGTCACGTAGGAACGCGTGCCCGGCGCAACGAAGCCATAGTTCGCGCGAGAAAGATGCGTCCAGAGGTCGTTCGTCTTGGTGTCGTTGCTCAGGTCATCGTGCAGGGGCTTTGCCAGGCTGAAGTCGAGTAGCGCCGTCGTAGCGACGCTGCCCGGCGTGGCACTACCGATAACGTCTGCGGGGTCGAATATGAATGCCGACGGACCGACACTGAGACGGCCAATGATCGGTACGCCGCTCGAAGCGCCGGTGATCGTGGTGCCGCCGAGAAGCGACTGCCAGACACTGGGAACGGGCGAGACCCAACCCGCCGCGTGCGCTGCGCCACCGAAGGCGTAGAAACCATCGACGCTGGAGCCAGCAAGATCCGAAGCGTCGCGCAGCACCAGCGTGGTGTGCGTATTGTCCGCCGGAGCGTCGTAGTACTCGTAAGCGTGCACGAGCAGCTCTTGGCCGCCGGGCCCATCGAAAAGCGCTAGCCCGCTGATCTGATCAATTGCCTGCGGATTGGCACTGACGCGATCCAGCACGGTGACGAAGCTCTGCATCGGCGGCGCGGCCATGTTCAGATCCGAAAGCGTGGTGCTGTTCTTGAGCGCCGGCAGCTTGAACTCCGCGATAGCCTGCTGGTGATCATGGCCCACGATGAAGATCGAGTCGTTCTTTGGGTTGTAGACCAGCGGGCCTTCGGAAAAGTTCAGGGAAGAGACGCCGAACTCTGCCGACGGCAAGCGAAGCGCCCCCTGGTATTCAAGGTCCGTCACCGCTAGCAGCGGCAGCTTGTCGGGCGAGACTGCACCGCCAGCGCCGCCACTGCCCGCAGCGCCACTCCCTGCGGATCCACCGCTTCCTGCCGCGCCCCCCGAAGCCCCGGTGCCGGACGCCCCGCTACCCGATGCGCCAGCACTGCCACCCGCGCCATCAGAGCTGCTGCCATCAGAACAACCGGCGACCGTCAAGCACAGAGCCGCAAATGCGAGATGTCGAAGCATCCACAAAAAGTGCCTGCGCCGAAGCCGTGGGTCAAGGCGCCGACAAGCACCACGCTTCTTCTGCGGCTGTCTGCGCGGGTGCTTCGCGCGCCGCCGCTTTCGATGCACCGTCTACAGCAGCTCGTTCTTGGCGCCCGTGGTGCCGTACTTCGCGAGCTCCCAGGTGCGTTTTCCGTCGTTGCCCTTCACGATCCCGGTGATCGGCACGTCCGGATGGGACCAAAAGGTTGTCTTGTTGCGAGTGCCCTGCCACTTGGTGTCGCCGACCCATTTATAGGCGCCCAACAGCTTGCCAGCCGGCACATCCATGTCTTCCTGGGGACCCTTCTCGATAGCGCCAGGGTCCATCTTGATCATGATGCCGTCCGTGGGCCGATACTTCGCCGCCATACGCAGCATGCTGCCGCCGATCTCTTGCACGCCGCGGCCAGGCGCCTTGAAACGCATCTTCTCAGGCTGTGCGTCGTTGATGTCCGCCGCCGTTTTCACTGGCATCAACATTTGCACGACAGCGCCCTGGCCCTTCATGTTGCTGACCATCTGCAACCAGAACGACTCCCCCTCCTTGTCCGTGACCGCCCAAGCGTAGCGCTCTGCGCCGCCACCACCTTGCATGCGGTATTCGACGAACTGGCCCACGGCGATGGGCATGAGGGCAAAACCTGCGGGTTTGGCGGGCTGCGCTGCCGCGGGGGCGGCATTCGATGCCGCGACGGCGGGGTTCGAGGCGCTGGCGGCCCCTGGCTCTTGCTTCTTGTCGCCCCCAAGCATCTTGCAGCCCAAGAGCACGATCACCAAACCAGCGAGGGAAACTCGACGCATAGTGCGAAAGTCGCATCAGCAGTCGAGGATTGCAAGCGCCGGCTACACCGCAATACTGCGTTTGCCTCAGCACTCCGCTTTGCAGCCTGCGTCAGATCCGCAGCTGACGCAGGGGAACCAGTCGCAGCTGACTTGCGAGCAGAACTGCCACTGATCCGGACCGCAGCATCGGTAGTTGCTGCCGTTCTTCCACGCGCATTTGGCGCCGAGCTCGAGCTGGCACTTGGACCAACTGCAGCTGATCGTGCAGCGCTGCTCCTCACAGGTGTCGTTGCAGAGCGCGGGGCCGAGGGTGCCAGGTTCGCATACACCTTGGTTCTGGCAGATACTCGATCCCCACTGCCCGTTGGCAGCACAGGTTCGCGTCAACGTGCCGCACTTCGCGCAAGCGCCCAGGACCTGCTGTTGACCCGGCGAACAGCCGCCACCGCTGCCGCCTGCTCCCGTGCCCCCGGCCCCGGTGCCTCCCGTGCCGCCCGCTCCGGTGCCTCCTGCTCCGGTGCCGCCCGTCGCGCCAATGCCCGAAACGCCTCCGCCGGCCGCAGCCCCGCTCGCACCGGCGAAACCGCCCGTCAGGCCAAAACCGGCGGCGCCAGAGGGGCCGGCGTCTTGTCCTTGGCCCGCGCCTTGGCCCGCACCGCCCCCGCTGGCTGCAGTGCCCGCATCCGGGCTTGGCTCTTCCAACGGCGCAAGCTCGAAAGTACAGGCCACGACGCCCAGGGATGCAAATATCCATCTCACGTGCATGGAGGTCGTCCGGTGCGTCCCGCCTCGCGAAAGCTAGCACACAGCGAGCGACCTGGCCGCCAGCATCGCGTACAGCGCGCGGTCAGCGCCCTCGCTCGCTTCCGCCGATGTGTGCAGGCCGGCGCGGTGGGGAGCTCAGGCGCTGACAGCGTCCCAGCAAGCTTGCTCGGCGTCGGCAACAACGGCGTCGGTGAGTTCGATTCGACCCTCCCAGTGCGCCCGCATGATCCCCACGAACGCACCGAATACGAGTTCCATGAGCACCACCGCGTCCAGGGGTTTGAGCAAGCCGTCTGCTTGCGCGCCCTGGATCACGCTGCGCGCAAAGGTCTTTGTGTTCCCGTCGACGGTCCGGCTCTCGTCGTCGAGGTAAGAGGCGTGGTTGTGGAGTTCGATAAAGGCAAAGGCGGCGGGGTTTTCCCGGGCGAAGTCGATGATCTCGTGCCACATCACGCGGAACTGCTCGCGGGGCGCTGCGTCGTAGGGGAACTTCGTGAACACCCGCTGCGCGACCTCCGTCTTCCAGTGTCGAAACAGGGCGTTGACGAGCGCCTCCTTGCTGTCGAAGTAGCGGTAGATGGTGCCCGCGGCGACGCCGGCGCGCTTGGCGATTTCCGGGATAGCCGTGCCGTAGAAGCCTCGGTCGACGAAGCACTGCAGTGCCGCAGAAAGGATGTCCGCGCGCCGATCGGAGCGTTCCAGGGGCCGTCCGCGTTTGTTCGCCATTTGTTGAATGAATATTCAAACAATATCGCGAACTTGTCAATAGCCCGGCAAATATGCCATTGACTGGCCTCAACTTGATGCCTATTCCTTTGGCCGTTCCTGAATGAACATTCATTCAACAATAGCAAAGGGCCTAGACATGAAGTTCCGAACCGTTCTTGCAACCTCGTTGATGTTCGTCGCCGCTGTCGGCTGCGACGACTTGCCCCCTGGAAACGTCAAGGATCCGAACTACTGGGGAGATGCGTTCCTCAAGAAGTACGAAAACGAGCTCGTGGTGGGGCAGCTGGAGGCGGGGCCGGGCAAGCTGGCCACGCCCCGGGTCGTGCTTCTGATCACCGGCGTGACGATCCCGGCCGAATGGTTCAAGCCGATCGAGGCGCGACTGACTCGCGACGGCTTCATCCCGGTCGTCTACGAGCCGCCGGAGCTTCTGAGCGGGGATCTCGAACAAAATTCCAAGTGGTTGGGCCAAGTAGTGGAGAAAACCAAGGCCGACTACCAGCAAGACACCATCGACATTCTCGCCGAATGCACTGGCGGCTTGATTGCGCGCCACTACATCCAATCCCTCGGAGGCGCCAAGAACGTTGCCCGCATGGTCACGTTCATCTCTCCCCAGCACGGCGTCGGCAAAGCACCCATGGCAGCCAGTATCGCGGGTTGGCCCGCGCTCTACGATCTGTCGCCCGGCAGCGCCTTCTTGACGGCCGTGAACAATGCGCCACTGCCCAAAGACGTGGCGTTCACCTCCATCTACAGCTGCACCGACGAATACATCCAGCCCTATCAGACGTCGATCATCCCCGGCGCCAAGAACATTGGTCTATGCAAAGGCTTCGTCGGGCACTTTGAGTTCTTTTACAACCCCGACATCTACAACGTGATGCACGCTGAGCTGGTGGCGCCTGCGCCGAAAGACCCCCCTGCTGGTTCGGGCGGAAGTGGCGCGGGCGGAAGTGGCGCTGGTGGAAGTGGCTCTGGTGGAAGTGGCGGCATGGGCTCTGCTGCAGGTGCCGGTGCAGGTGGCTTCGGCGGCGCCGCCGGCGATGGGTCTGCGAGCAATGCGGCGGGTGCCGCCGGGGAAATCGGGCTCGCTGGAGCGCCCGGCGAAAACCCGGGAGGCGCTGGCAACGGCGCGACGGACGTCGGTGAATTCAATCCGGATCCCGGCGACGGCTGCAGCATGGGCGGCCCCCCGCGCCACAGCGGCGGTCTCTGGCTCACCCTGGGAGCGCTCGGCTTCGCATGGCAGCGGCGTCGCAACGCCGCGAAGTGACGGGCTGCCAAGCTGAAAGCCTCACCCGCTGTTGGCGCGTGGCGTCGATGCCCGGCAGCGGGTGACGCGCCTCGCGCCGCCGATGCCTGGCGGTGGCTACCAGTCGTCGATGCCCAAATATTGGGCGGCAACTCGATCGGAGGTGCGCTCGTGCCTGCGGAGCCAAACAAGTAGCGTCTCGGCTAGGGCCGCCAAGAGCTCGCTCTGGAACGCGTTGCATTGGGCGCGCAGGGCTCGAACTCGCATCAAGAACGCCGCGTGCTCCTGCTTGTGCCCTTCGGCCGCCGGATAGTCGCCGAGCGCCATCAGTTCCTCTTCGTGACTGAAGTGCAGCTCAAACTGATCGATCACACAATCAAAGTCGCTGGCCAGTTGTTCCCAGTTCGCGCCGGCTTCCAGGTTGCGCTGGATCTGGGCAATGCTGCCGGACAAATGCGAGTGCTGGGCAGCCACGCCATCTGGCATCGTGGTCATTGCGGATCGGGGAGCGTCCATTAACCCATGAGGCTGCGACGGATCTTGTCCACACGTCAAACGAAAAACTCCCCGGGTTGGCCTCGGATTGTTCCGGGCTAGGGCGCGCAAAAAACGCGCCGCTCCTCGGCTATTGCGTGTGGAGCGGCGCGCGCTATGACGATCAGGCTGCGTATTCTTTGAGAACGCGCGCTGCCACGGATCCGACGACGGCCTGGTACGTTTCGAATTCCATGTTGAAGGTGCCGCGTCCAGAAGACACGGACCTGAGCGCGCCGGCGTAGCCGAACATTTCGGCGAGGGGCACACTGGCCACGACAACGCGTCGCACGCCAAGCTCACCAAGGCTCACGACGCGGCCTCGACGAGCGCCGAGATCAGCCAAGACGTCACCCAGGGCCGCCGGTGGCGTCGAGACTTCGAGCCGCATCACGGGCTCGAGCAAGTGTAGCCCCGCTCGTTTGGCGGCCTCCGCGAAGCACTTGCGTGCCGCGACCTTGAAGGCCAGTTCGCTGGAGTCGTTCACGTGCGTTGCGCCATCGACCAAGCGCACATGCGCATCGACGATCGGAAAACCTCCGAGCACGCCGATGTTCATGGCCTCTTCGACACCTTGACGGACTCCTGCCACGAACTCCGCGGGGATTGCGCCACCGCGGATCTCGTTTTCGAAGCACAGCCCAGTGCCAGGGTCAGACGGTGCCACGATCAGAACGACTTGCGCGAACTGTCCGGGGCCGCCGGTTTGTTTGGAGTATTTGAATTCATGTTTCACTTCCTGACTCAGCGCCTCGTGGTAGGCGACTCGAGGCTTCCCGACGCGCACTTTGCAGCGATACTTCGTGCGCAGGTGCTCAATCGCCACTTCGAGATGCAGTTCGCCGAGGCCAGCGAGCAGCGTCTGTCCGGTTTCACGGTCGCTTTCCTTGCGCAGAGAGGGATCCGCGCTCAGAAGCTTGGCGAGAGCCGGGCCGAGTTGTTCGTGGTCAGCTTGGGTCTTGGCTTCGATGGCCAAACGCACGACCGGAACCGGCAAGCGCGCGCGAGCTAGGGTCAGCGGACGCTCTGGATCGCAAAGCGTATCGCTGGGCGCCACCTCGACGCCGATCAAACCGACGATGTCGCCGGCCCTCGCTCGCGTCACGGGCTCGCGGCGATCCGCAAACACGCGCACGAGCCTGCCGATTCGTTCGGTCTTGCCGCTGCGCGTGTTCTTCACACGGTCACCCTTCTCTAGAGTGCCGGAGAAGACCCGGAGCAGCGAGAGCTGACCGAAGCCGTCATGCATGACCTTGAACGCCAGCGCCGCAAAGGCGGTCTCCTCGGAGATCGCATGCACAGCACCAGCCTCATCGGTGACGGAGCACCGATCGGAAGGAGCAGGCAGGTACGCAAGCACCGCGTCCAACAGTTGTTGCACGCCGCGCTTCTTGTACGCAGACCCACAGCAGGTCGGAACCAGCTTGCGTTCGAGGGTTGCCCGTCGAAGCGCCCGCACCAGTAGCTCCGGCGCCACCGGCGTTTCCGCCAAATAGGCGTCCGCAAGCTCTTCGTCGAAATCCGCACATTTTTCAATGAGTCGGCCCCGCGCAGCTCCCACGGCTTCCTGCATTGCAGGCGGAATCTCCACGCTCTCGTAGGCTAGGTCGTCCAGCTTCGGCCAGCGCAGCGCTCGCTCGAAGACAAGATCGACGAGACCACTGAACTCGGCTTCTGAACCCAAGGGCAACGTGATGACCGCAGGCACCGCGCCGAGGCGCTCCACCATGGAACGCAAGCAGCGCTCGAAGTTGGCCCCCGCGCGATCCAGCTTGTTGATGAAGCAGATGCGCGGCAGCTTGTAGCGATCGGCCTGATGCCACACCGCCTCGGTCTGGGACTCGACGCCAGCAACGCCGTCCAGAAGAACGACCGCTCCGTCGAGCACCGAAAGCGCGAGCTCCACATCGGCGTTGAAGTCGATGTGACCCGGCGTGTCGATCAAATGCAGCTCGTGATCCTGCCAGTAGCAGGTCACAGTCGCCGAGTTGATCGTGATGCCCTTCTGTTGCTCTAGGGGATCCGAATCGGTGGTGGTCGATCCATGATGGACCTCTCCCATGCGATGCAGAGCGCCGGCTGCAAAGAGCAGCCGTTCTGTGAGTGTGGTTTTGCCCGCGTCAACGTGAGCAATGATTCCGAAATTACGAACGTGATGGACTGGATACATCCGGGTCATGAGCTGACTCCCGGTTACGGAGGACAAACGCGTCCCCTACGCGCGACGACCGCTGCCCAGTTCGGGAGCGAGGCGCTGCGCAAAACGAAGTCGCACCTCTGCCCTGCGGAGACGCCCACGCGGAGCGCACTTTCAAGCCGAGGTCGAAGGTGAAAGGTCGCCGCGGATAGCACCGCGATCTCGACAAACCCTACAAAATGCGGGGATTCGCCAGAGTTCGCGAGGCGCTAGCGCGGCTTATAGCGATGCCGGCCAGACGCACAGACGGGCGTAGTCCGTAGCCCCGTGCCCCCGATAGAAGTCGATGACACAAAGCACGCCACCCCGCGCGCCGTGAGGCGCGACCAAGATTCCGAAGGGTAGTTCGCGAGTCATCTCGTTCACCTATGCCCGCGAGTATAATCAAACCGCATTGCGATGCAAGGAGCCGCGTTGCAGTCTTGGTCCCAACGGCAGCGTCATGTCCTCTGACTCCTTCGACTCAAGCGAATTCAGCCAGCGCTACTTCGCGCGATTTGCGAGTGCATACTGTCGCGACCGCCTGGGGCTCGACAGCACACCTCCCGAGCTGGAAGTGCTCGAAGCGGGCACGCGGGCCGGTCTGCGTTTGCACAAGTTCAAACGAAGCGCGGAGCTGCCCCGAGTGCGCCGGGTGCTCGGGATCTTGAAGGGCCTCTCGCCGAAGTCGCTCTTGGACGTCGGCAGCGGCAAAGGCACGTTCTTGTGGCCATTGTTGGACGCGCTGTCGGGTTTTCCCGTCACCAGTATCGACAAACGCGCGGACCGCGTCGCCGACCTGCAGGCCGTGGCCCGAGGTGGCGTATCGCGCCTTTCCGCCGTGGAAGCCGATCTGTGCGCGCTGCCCTTCGAAGACGGCGCCTTCGATCTGGTCTGCGCCCTCGAAGTGCTGGAGCACATTCCGGACGTGCACGCAGCCGCCGCCGAAGCCCTGCGGGTCGCGAAGCGCTGCGTGCTCGTTTCCGTGCCTTCGAAAGCCGACGAAAATCCCGAGCACATTCACCTATTCAACCAGGCCAGCCTCAGCGAGCTCTTGCTCGGCGCCGGCGCAGCGCGCGTCTCCGTGGAGTACGTGCTCGGGCATATGGTCGCGGTGGCCCGAAAGTGACGCCGCATATCATCAAGTACCCGCGCACGCAGCATCTGCAAGGTTCCCGGCAGCAACCCGGGGACGAAGACTTGGACGCGGTGCCCTTCTCCAAGATCGCCGGCTGCAATTTGGTTGTCGAAGAGAAGCTCGATGGCGCCAACGCCGCGGTCTCCTTCGCGGACGACGGCGCGCTCCTATTGCAAAGCCGCGGCCACTACCTAACCGGCGGGCCGCGCGAGAAACACTTCGCCGTGTTCAAGACCTGGGCCAGCGCACACCAGTCAGCCTTGCGCCTCACGTTGGGCCAGCGCTTCGTGCTCTACGGCGAATGGCTCTACGCCAAACACACCATCTTCTACGACGCCCTGCCCCACTACTTCATGGAATTCGACGTGCTCGATCGCGATAGCGGCGCGTTCTTGTCAACGCCAGCTCGCCGCGCGCTGCTGCAGCACTTGCCTCTTGCACCGGTTCCCGTCGTCAAGTCTGGCGTCTTTCGAAATATGAACGCAGTGACATCGCTTGTCGGTTCAGCGCTCTACAAATCCCGGGGCTGGCGCGAGAAGCTCAACGCGCACGCCCTCACCCTTGGACTCGATCCGGCTCAAGTCAGCCGCGAAACGGATCCCGAGCCCCTGGCCGAAGGGCTGTACATCAAGCATGAAGACGCCGATCGCGTCGTCGCGCGCTACAAATTCGTCCGCGCGTCCTTCTTGACCCAGGTGGTTGAAAGCGGCTCGCATTGGCTGAACCGACAAATCGTGCCCAATCTGCTTGCACCTGGCGTGGACATCTTCGCGGAGGCGCTGTGACGCTGCCTCCCTGTCCTGGTCCGCCGACGTTTTCCGTCGACTGGCAGTCATTGCACGATCAGTACGCGTGGATCCGCGCCATGCAGGGCGTGCCGCAGAACCCCCTGCATCACGCTGAGGGCGACGTCTGGGTCCACACCAGGTTGGTCTGCGAAGCGCTCTCGCAGCTGCCGGAGTTCCGCGCGCTGCCCGAAGCGGATCGCAGCACGGCGTTCTGGGCCGCACTTTTGCACGATGTCTCCAAACCAGCCTGCACTCGAGAAGAAGGCGGCAGTCTGACCGCGCGGGGCCATTCGACGAAAGGCGAGCTTGAGGCACGCTGCATTCTGTTTCAACTCGGCGCCACCATGGCTCAGCGAGAACACGTCGCGCGCCTGGTCCAAGTGCATCAGCTGCCCTACTTCGCCATCGACAAACAGCGGCCGGCGCATTCCGTGATCAAGATTTCTCAGGTCGCGCGCTGCGACTTGCTCGCTCTCTTATGCGAAGCGGACATTCGCGGGCGCGAGTGCGCCGACAAGCAGCGCCTCTTGGACAACGTCGAGCTGTTTCGAGAGCTGTGTCGCGAACAAGGCTGCTTCGACGCGCCCTTCGCGTTTGCTTCGGCGCAAAGCCGCTTCGAGTACTTCCGCCGTGACGACCGCGACCCGCACTACGCGGCACACGACAGCAGCAAGCTGCGCGTCACCCTGATGTGCGGGCTGCCCGGTTCGGGCAAAGATACCTGGCTCGCCAACACGGATCCCTCACTGCCAGTCATCTCCCTCGACGCCATCCGCCGAGAGCTCGGCACGCAACACGGCAAGCGCGAAGGCGAAGTGATCACCCACGCCAAAGAGCGCGCTCGGAAAATGCTCCGCGACCAAACACCGTTCGTCTGGAACGCCACCAACCTAACGCGCAAAACACGCCGCCAGCTGATCGACTTGTTCGCCGACTACGACGCCCACATTCGCGTCGTCTACTGCGAAGCGCCCTGGAACCTACTCCAAAAGCGTAACCGCGAGCGCGCCGCACCCGTTCCTGAACAGGTGCTATCCGCCATGCTCCAGCGCTGGTCCGTTCCCGATCTGACCGAAGCCCACTCCCTTGTCCTGAACGTGGCTGACTAGGCTTTTGGGTTTGGGTCGGGGCGCTGCCCGGCCCTGGGCCCCTCCTCTCGAGCTGGGCCACGGGATGCGTCATCACGGCGCGGGCGTCAGTCAAGTCACCAAGCATAGCCGCTTCGTGCTTATCGACTAATTCCCGATGACGCGAAACTTCACCACTTGCTTCGCGGACTCTTTGGCTGCTGAGGGCGGGATGTTGTGCGTGTACTTCGCGTCAAGCTGCTTGGTGGTCACCGGCACCTTGAAGGCTATCCAGCCCTTGGACTTGTCTCCCTTGGCGAGGTTCACCGTCTTGAGCATCGGCTGGCAGTCCGTGGCATAGGTCGTCATGCCGGGATAGGTGATGCCTTCGGCGTCGTAGGCTTTCCAGGTGTGTCCGTGGGCTTGAACGCCATGGTCGACGTAGTCGCCCTCGAAGTAGACCAAGAGGCCAACCAGCTTCTGTCCCGCTTTCTCCAGACCCGTCTGGGAAGACTCGCTCTCGTATTTGCAGTCTTTGACTTCCGCGACGCGGACTTTGAGGGAATTGAGCTCGGCGGTTGCGCCAATCGCAACGAGCCCCGGCAGCTCCTTTGTATCTGAAGTGCCCGTAGACTTGCCAGGGTCGGAGCCCGACTGCGACGCGGACGTCGCTCCAGGGTCCGGCGCCTTTTCCTCACCCTTGAAGCGCTTGCACGCCAGCAGCGCCAGCAGCAATGACAGGCAAATGCCAGACGATGTCGTAACTCCTGCGTTCATGGTCAGACACCATAACCTATCAGCGCGCCTTGCTGTCTCGCGGCGGAAATGCTCCCGAATCCCCAGCTTCGAGGTCACTTTCGGGCAGCTGCGCCGCGCACCGTCAAGTGATCCGTCGCGGATCCGGATGCCGCAGTCAGCACGTCCCCAGTGAGTGACGTGAAGTGCTTGGCACTGAAAAAGATGAAATCGATCTTTCGATCCGGCTTCGACGCCGGAAACGTGAACTCACCCGAGCGGCACGCACCGGTGCAGCCCGTGGGCCACCACTTGGGCTCCTCTTGGTCGATTTCAAAGTAGCGGCCTTTGCCCCCGCCGATGGCATACAGAGGATCCAAGTCCGCGGATTCGGGCTTTGCATTGAGATCGCCGCCGAGAATCGTGGCACTGCCCCCGGACCAACTGAGGGTCAGGTCGGCAACCTTTTGCGCCTGCTGCACCCGGCAATTGCCGGACTTGTGGGTGAAATGCGTCACGCAGGTAAGCGTGGTCACGCCGTCTATCTTCGGCTCTGCACACAGGAGTTGTCGTTGATTGTAGTCGTCGCAACTGGGCACGGGCATCAGGTCGGCGATCTGGCGATTTGGCAGCGCGGTGGCGCTATGCGGCGCCACGATGGCCATGCCGAAGCGACGGTCGGTTCCCCACTTGCCGCACCCAGCCAAGTCAGCATGGGACGAACGCCACACATAACCCCAGCCTGCACCAAGACGCGCGCGCAGATGCGCGAGCTGCCCGTAACACATCTCGGTGAAGAGCGCGGCATCGGTTTTCCAATCCTCCATGCTCTTGCCAACCGTCGCCGCCCACGCCGTCGGTGTCACGCCTGTGTATGGGCAATTGTTGCCACATAGGTTCAAGGTCATGACGCGCACAGGAGGCGCGGCCTTTACATCGCTCGGGGCCAGGCACCATGCGTTGCCGCTGCACAATTCATAAGCAGCGCACTTGCCGCACTCGCCCTTGCAGCCGTCGTCCCCGCACTCTCGCTTGCCGCAACTCGGTTTGCACGGGGGCGCGGCGTCCGTCTTGCCAGCGTCCCCGGGCGCCGTGGCGCCACTGCCCGCAAACCCACCGACCTGGCTGCCCGCCGCGCCGGCATTGCCGCCTGCCCCAGCGTTGCCGCCCTGGCCACTCGCGCCCGCGACGGCTCCGCTGCCAGGGCTGCCCGCCGCGGAATCGTTGCCCCCGCAGTTCGGAACAGCCACGCCGAGCAACACCAGGCTTGCCGATGCCCACACAATTCTGGCGCCGCGCATGGCAAAGGATCGAAACATCGCGGCGCGTTGTCAAGATGCGTCGGGAAGCCTAGAGCATCCTGCGGCTTCTTGTTTGGCGGCACTCGTTACTAGTTCGCCGACAAAGCTGACACTTCTTGCGACGCTTTAGGGCGCGGCTGCTGAACGATCAGCCTCAAGTCGGCGATGCGGAAGCCGTGCCCACGCGTCGTGCCATCGACGCACTTCTGCGCCGTTCGCAGTCCCTCGGGTTGCTTCCCACATCCTATCGAGCGCCATGCCATAGATGCTACTCTGGGGCGATGCAGGTTCGCGGGAAGCGCTGGGTTGCGTTGGTTGCGTTGGTTGCTTTCTCGCCGGCGTGTTCGTCCGAGGAAGGCGGGACTGCGGACGGAAGGGATGCTGCAGCGGCCGGCGGTGGCGCGGGCACCGGTGCAGCGGCCGGCGCAGGAGGCCTGTACGGGATCAACGGTGCCACAAATCAGCTGTACACGATCAATCCGACGACGGGCGCGGCGACGGCGGTGGTTGCGATTACCGGCGTGAGTCTGTTGAATTCGGTTGGCGTCGAGCTGCATCCGGGCAACGGCGTTCTCTACGCCTGCACTGACGACGCGGTGCTCTATTCCATCAACCCGACGACGGGCGTGGCCACGGCAATTGGTACCGGAATGGGCCACACGCCTCCGTGCAACAACTTGGCTGCCCCGTGGGTGAAAGTGGCCTGTCTCGACGCACTCTGAGTGACGGTCGCGGCAACGCTCGCTTTCGCCGGCAGGGCTGGAGCCCCCGGCCATAGGGCCGCCGCCCGCTCGGCTGATTTCCGGTCAAGGGCCGGTCAATCCAGCAATCACGTTGCCGCTGATCAGCCCGCCGTCCAAGCCGTGAAGCAGGTGATTGAAATCCATCGCCAAGTAACTGCAAGTGCCGTTGCCGCTCGCGCCGCATTCGTCTCCGATGGTCTCGATGTAGTTCTCGTTGACGACGGACGGAAACGCGCTCGTGACGTTCTCGAAGGCGACGTAGTAGCAATGCCCGGCGCGCAGGCGCGGCTCCTTCGCCACCGACGCCAGGGCAGAGTCGCTTTCGAGCTTGGCTACGTCTGCGTCCCGCACCACGACGAAGGTGAGCGAGCCTCCGCCCTTGGTCCCCAGCGCGATCAGCTTCTTGTTTTCGGCAAACGCGGCATCGCACACCTGATCGGAGATCCAGGCGACGCCCGCGACGGAGTCGCCGTAGGCAGAAATGCGACCAAAATAGCTGGCGTCCTCCGTCTTGAACTTGACGACCCAAATCCGGTTTTGAACCCGCGTGAAGCCGAGTCGGCCCGGCGCCTGGTCGGAAAAATAGGTTCCGTCGCCGGTCGCGCTCGGCCCCCAGTCGCGATACATCACTTCACGTCCGAAGCACGACGTTGGAACCGCCAGCGTTGGGCATGGATCGCTCGCCGCTTCCGGCACCGCACTGTCGCTGCCCGCTTCGGGAGGCGTCACAGAAGCGTCGCCGCCGGCATCGGACCAGCCGCCCTCGAGGACGCTCACATCGCCGAGACCGGAATCCGCAACGGATCCCCCCCCGTCGGGCCGAGGCCCGCTCGCCGAGTCGGAGCTGCAACTCGTCAGCACGGCCAGCACTGCGCTCGCCCAGAACTTGCCGTTGCCTCGCATGCTCCCAGTGTACCACTCCCGCAGCCGCCATCCTCTTGGATGCCAGAACTGCAAGCTACACCTCGGCAGATTGCAAGGCCGGACGCTGGGGGCCGTGGGCGCGACTTCAAGCGCCGCGCCGGCGCGCCTTGCTGCGCAGCTTGTGCTGAGCTCACGGGAGCGCGAGCACGTTCACGGACGTGCGAGTGATTAGATACAGCGTCTTGCCGTCGTGGGAGAAGGCCATTTGCTTGGGTTGGTCGTCGTTGCTGAGGCGTACGGTCTTTTTGGGATCGGCCAAGTCGACGAGGTGGACGAAGCCGTCCGTGCTTCCGACCGCCGCGCGCTTCGAATCAGGGGACACGGCCAGCGACGCGAGCAATAGACCTTCCGCTTTCTTGGGCTCGCCCACGAAGGGGACCACGTCGAGTCCGCCGGAGTAGTGGCCGATGAGCAACATTCTCCCGTTGGGCGTGAGGGCGTAGTCGGCAAGTGGGTTCAGGTCCTTCTCAAGCCGCAACAGCTTGCCGTCGGATTGCATGATCACGATCGACGGCGACGGCATGACCCACTCGTGGCCCCCGCCCTTCATGGGGCGCTCGAAGGACGGCTCTCCCCGCTGCTGGATGGCAAGCATGGAGCCGTCCGCGCTCATCCGCACCTCTTGGGGCTGATTGGCGGGGAGCTCGCGCAGCATCTGTTTCGCCTCGGTATCCCACAGCGTGACGCTCCCACCCTGGGCCACGAGCAGCTTGCCGTTGTCACTCAAGAGCAGGCGGCGTTGCCCATCTGCCTCCTTGCCGAGGCGCCCGTGGATACTCAGCGTTGCTTGATCGTAGAGCCAGATTTCACGACCGTGGGCAAACTCGTGAGTCACTGCGAGCAAGCTGCCATCTCTGGCAGCGGCCATCGCGCGTACTCCCTTGCCATTGGCGACTACGTTTGCCGTCGTTCGAGCGGTGTCGGCGCCCGCAGCATCGACCTTCGCGTCCGCGGAGTCGGGCTCTGCCAGTGGAGGTTTGTCGTTGCTGGCTGCGTCTGTTGAGGCGTCCAGCTTCGCGTTCGCGAGTTCTGACGGAGCCCGCTTGGTCATGCGCCACGGACCCGACGGAACAACGCGCCTCGCTGCGCTGGGTCCCAGGGGGCGCTTTTCCACGCGGCCGCCCGCCATGGCAACGAACACACCGAGCCTCGACACCGCAAGCGCCACGGGCAGATCCGCCGGATTGGGCGCAGCCCGCGGCCTTGCCGTTGGCGGGTCGATGGGGCGCGGCGGTGGCTTTTTCTTCTTGCTGCATGCCACGAGCGCGAGCGCAAGGGAAGCAACGGCCAGAATGCGCAGCATGCTCCTACCATAGGCTCGCTGGCCCACTTTGGGGAATGGTGATGCAGGCAACAGATGCCCTTCTCCTCGGACTGGGTTGGCTGTACGTGGCGCTGAGAGCAATGCACGCCTACATCCACACAGGCGACGCCTTGCGACAACTGGACTGCCGCGTTAGAAGGTTCCCATGACAATGTCGCCTTTGCGACGCACTAGCCTCGCACTGTTGCTGAGCGCCTTCGCGCTGATCGGCTGCGACGACAAGAAGCCCGCCAGCGAACCCGCGCCCGCCGCGGTAACGCCCGTCGCATCTGCCGCATCTGCCGCAGCGCGGCCCAGCGCGGCGGAGAAGTCCAAGTTCCCGCCGGAAGCAAGACGTAACTCGGCGCCGAAGGGCATCGCCGAATCAGCGCTGGTTGTGGGCAAGCCTGCGCCCGCCCTGCAGCAACTCGCCTCCAGCGCGGGACTGTGGAGCCGCAGCGACAAAGTCACGGTGCTCGTCTTCTACCGAGGGCACTGGTGACCCTTCTGTCGCAAGCAGCTCGGGGAGTTGCAAGGCAAGCTCGCGGAGTTCGAGAAGAGAGGCGCCGAATTGGTCGCACTCAGCGTTGATTCCGTGGAGGATGGCAAAGCGCTGGCCGAACGGGAGAAACTCTCCCTGACGCTGCTGTCGGATCCCACGCGCAAAGTGATTCAGGCCTTCGGTATCGACGACCCGGGCAACGAAATCTCGTGGCCGGCGGTGTATGTGCTCGCGCCCGACGGCAGTGTGGCCTGGCGGGCGTTTCTGCAGAGCTACAAAGAGCGCCCGCCGGTAGAGGACATCCTTGCCGCAGTCGACTCCGCAAAATCCGCCAAGTAGCTGGCCCTGGACGCGGAGACCGATCCGGAGAGGGGGCGCCCGCGCGCGCGCCCCAGCCGGCAGTTGCCCCGGACTTCGGCCTCAACTAGGAATCAGGAATGACGCTTCGACGCATCATTCGGTTGCATCTTCCTCCAGCCATTGCTTTCACCGTCTTGACCGGGGTGCACGTCGGTGTTGCTTGGGCACAGGACGCTTCGGATGCCGGCGCGGACGCGATGGCCAGTGCCGACGCAGCCACAGACGCAGCGACGGACACCGACGGCGGAACGGCAGACAATGACGTCGGCTGCGGAGGGTCGGACCCCCAATCTGGCGCGATCTTCATGGGCGCTGGCTGCTGTTGACGGCGCGTTTACAACGCGCCGCCTTCGTGCGGATCTACGAGAGCGACGCGGAGCTGAACGTGATCACTCCGAAGGGTCGCGTGCAGCAGTTCCGCGACGCTTCGGCGGAGCTCACCCGGGCCGTGCTCGACTTCTTGTGCCAACCGCAGACGCACGAAACGCTGGTGGCGCACATCTCGGAGCTGTCCGGGCAAGACGCTGCAACGGTAGTCGCTGAAACAGTAACGGCGCTCCGAGCCGCCGGCGTGGTCGAAGCTGCTCCCGACCCGCGTGCGGCTCGTCCGACACAGTCGCATGCCGGCGCGCAAGTGGTCGTTGCGCTTTGTTGCTCGCGCGGGGGCTATTCGTTCGAGTTGCCGCGACCGAAAACGCCCTCGCCTTCGTCAGTCCGATGGCGCTTTCGGCACTGACGCATCAGTCCGTCGTCAGCAGCATGCGGTCGGAAGACGCAAGCGAGCCGGCGGTGCACATTGCTTTGGCGGACTGGGCCGACGCAGTCGTGGTGTATCCGGCGACGGCAACGACCCTGGCGCGGATCGCCAGCGGAGATTGCTCGACGCTGGTTTCTGCCTTGGCGATCAGCACGCGGGCGCCCGTTCTACTTGTACCCGCCATGAACGAAAACATGTTTCGCTCGCCGTCGGCGCAGCGCAATCTGGGCCAGCTGCGTCAAGACGGCTTTCTGATCGCGCATCCGTCTATGGGCTACGAGATCGCGACAGCGCCCGAAGACCGCCGGCCAAGCTTCGGTGGGGCGCCCCCCGTGGGCGCGGTGGCGGATATGGTGGAGGCGATCCTTGCTAGCGCTGGCCAAAAAAGCGCTGCAAGGCCCGGGGATTAGTCGGGTTTTCGCACCGGCCTTCAATCGCGCTTCGCGCGGCGAACGCGCACGACCGGATGGGCATCTAGCTCGGGCGTGTCGCCGCTCTCGAATTGCATACGCAGCGCCCAGAACTCACCGCGCGGGTCCCGAACGATCAGCGTCACGTCGTCGATGCGGAAGCCGTGCACCCGCGTCTTGCCAGCGACGCGCTGCTGCGCCTTTCGCAGTCGATCGGGTTGCTTCCCACTGTTCCGTTCGATTTCCGCGGTCAGCTCGGGGCCAAACAGTTGCTTTTCGGCATCTCCTAGCCACCATCGGGTCATTCGATCGCCCTGCACGTCCGCTAGGATTTCCTGGGCTAGAGCGTCCACGGGAAGCCAGCTGGGCGCGGGGATCGCATTCGACACCTGATCGGCTTTGAGCTCGATGATCTTGAGACCGTGCCGCGAAAGGAACAGCGCCAACTCGATGCCGTCCGGCGCGCTACCGCCGGGACCTGAGTTCGCGCCAGTCCCGCGCGGCCCCAGGGAAAACTCGAGCTCCATGGCAAAGGCGATGAACTCCAGTTCCCGAGGCAGGGCTTCCTTGTCGCCGGAAACGACGCGATTTTGATCCCGGATCGCCTCGATGGGAAACGATACCTTCGGGAGCGGGTCACCGCGCAGCGCAGCCTGGACCACTTGGATCAACTCATGGGCCAGCGGCGTGATTGCGGAATCCGGAAAGGGCCCGCGCGACTGCGGCGTCGGCGCCTCCACGATCGTCGCGACGGGCTGCGGCGACATCGCGCTCGGCGCCGGGGCGATCACCGTACTGACGGGCTGCGGCGCCGCTGCCGGCTGGCCACCCGCGCCGCAGGCGAGCACCAGCGAGCCCAAAAGCCACGCCCCACTCGGCACACGACCGCCAAGAAGCTTCACTGACTTGGGCTGTTTCTGCATGACGACGTCAATCATGACGTCAGCTCAATCGGCGATCCAGAGGCGCATTCTGTGTATCCGCTGCTGACCTGGGCCGCCCGGCGTCATGCGAACCGTTCCGCTGATGGTGACTTCCACGCCCGCGGCGCGTTTGGGCATCTCGAGCAGCAGGTGCCCATCGGCGACGAGCCGGCTGTCCCCGCTGACGACCACGCTGCGTGTGTGCCCATATTCCACGATGTCTTCGTCGAGCTGCTTGCGCTGGGTGTCGCCACCAGCGCTGGCCAGGATCTCGCCGTCGATGCGCCCGCAGAAGGTGCAGTCCAGGTCGAGCCAGACGCGGTTGTCGTTGCCGTCGGCGACGTAAGTCAGAGAGAAAGGCTGGCCCGAAGTGAGGTTCGTTTCGGCGATGGGGGCGCCCGGCGCCGGATAGCGAAATCCGAACACAAAGACCATGATCGTGATGGGTACGAGAATGATCACGGCGAGCCCGATCCGGGTCCGGCGCTTCTCGCGGGCGCGCGCTTCAGGTGACGCTGGCGGCACGACCTTGGATCCGGAAGTCATGGCGAGCTGCATACACCTAACCGGGGTGTCAATACGAGGACTCAACGCCGCCGGCGCATGAGTGGCGCGGCGGTCGTCGCCTTGGGACGCGCGCGTCTCCGAGCGCAGTCTTGCGGACCCTCACGTTGTTCAACGCCGCTGACAGTGTCATGACGGGGCTCGCGGCGTAAGTTCCCACGATCACGCGGAAATTCGGTGGGCATGTGTCAGCGCGTCCAGCCAGCTTTCCGCGGATCTCCGCAAACCCAGGCGGAACGCTCGTTGCAGTTGGGGCGCGCATGCAACGCCGTGGTGTTCGTTCTCTACTCTGGCTGGCCGTGCTCACCGCGTCCCTGGCGCTCTGGGCGTGCGGGCCCGCAGAACCTGCCCCCCCGCCACGGGCGCAGCTCACGGGCAGCTCGAAGCTCGTCGCGATCTTCCATGAAGCGGAAGCCGCGACCGGCGTGCCCGCGGAAGTCCTGGCAACCGTCGCGTATCTGCAGACGCGCCTCACGGAGTCCTTGCCCGCAGACGATCACGACGCATCCGCGCACTCTGCGCCTGCGTACGGGTTGATGGCGATCGGTTCCGGTGGCTTGACCACGCTCCAAGAGGCATCCGCGGTAAGCGGATACTCCGAAACTGAAGTCGCCCACGACACCGTGAGCAACGTGCGCGCAGCAGCGCTGATGTTGCGAGCACGGCGGGGCGAGGACGCAAGCTATGCCCGGGCCATCGCGACGTACGGCGGACCGAGTCTGGCCGAACAAGTGCTGCGGCTGCTGGCAGACGGCTGGAGCAACACGGATGACGCTGGTGAAAGTGTGCAGGTCACGGGGCATGGAGCGCCCTCGGAATTCAACGACGAAAGCGGCCTTGGCACCGTGCAACAGGCCTTGGGCTACCCCGGCGCGATTTGGAACCCGGCATACAGCGGGAACTACACAAACGCTTCGCGCGGAGCCGCGCAGATCAACTACGTCGTGATCCACACCACCCAGGGCAGCTATTCCGGCGCTATCAGCTGGTTCAAGAATGCATCGTCGAATGTCAGCGCGCATTACGTCGTGCGGTCCAGCGACGGGCAGATCACCCAGAGCGTCGACGATGCCGACATTGCCTGGCACGACGCCTGTTTCAATTCGCAGTCCATCGGTATCGAACACGAAGGCTACGTTGCGGATCCCGGCAAGTGGTACACGCAGGCGATGTACCAGAGCAGCGCGAAGCTTACGGCGTGGCTCTGCGATAAATACGGTATTCCGAAGGACCGTAATCACATCCTGGGGCACGGCGAAGCACCGGACTGTTCGGACCACACGGATCCCGGCGGTGGTTGGAACTGGAACCTGTACATGGATCTGGTCAAGAACGGCGCGTGCAAACCCACGGGTTGTAGCGGCAGCAAATTGGTCAGCAGCTGTGGCCAAGGGGATTGTGCGGCCTACGGTGCCACTTGCGTGAACGATAGCCTCGGCCCTCGCTGCGTGAGCGTGTTCTGCCCCGCGAAGGGCACCGCGAAAGCTTGCATCGACGATACCAAGATCATCGATTGCAAAGACGGCCAGCCCAGCACGCCCGGGAACTGCGCGGCCTACGGAGCGAAGTGCGTCAGTGACAGCCTGGGCGCGCGTTGCGTCAGCGTATTCTGCCCGGCAAAGGGCAGCACCAAGGCGTGCATCGACGATACCAAGATCATCGATTGCAAGAACGGTCTGCCGAGCGAGCCCGGCGACTGCGGTGCGTTCGCGGCGTTCTGTTCCACAGCGGGCGCCAAGGCTGCGCGCTGTGTGAGCGCGTTCTGCGTGGCGGGGCCGGAGGAAGTCCCAACGGACAAGGACGTGTGCTTGCCGAACGGCGAGTTGGGGCATTGCGGCGCGGATGCGAGCCTGACCTCGGAAAAATGCCCGGCGAACCAACCCTGTACGCTGACAGCTCAGGGCGCTCAGTGCGGCGGCGTTCCGGTGGGCTCTGGCGGCAGCGCCGGGTCGGGCAGCGCCGGGACGAGTGGCTCCGCGAATGCCGGTGCGAGTGGGGACGCGGGAGCGGGCGGCAGTTTAGCGACGGGCGGCAACCCTACGACGCGGCCCGAGCGCTTCGACGACGCCGAAGGCAGCTGTGGTTGCACGGTGCCAGGACGCGAGCGACAGCCCCCATCGACCCTGGCGCTACTGGCGCTATTGGGTCTCGGTCTTGCGCGTCGCCGGTTTCCATCGCGCGCGAATGCGCATTGATGCGGCTCGAGTGCGGCACGTATCCAACCTGCTGTGCCTGCAGCGCAGAATGCGGCACACTTGGTGGATGCAACGTCTCATCCAGTCGGTGTTCGTAGCCGCGACAACGCTGATCAGCGCGACGGCGTTCGCAGCGCCGGTGAGCTCCATCACGCAATACGGAGTGACGTGGACCTTCGACAAGGCCTACGAATCCGGACAGTTCGTCAGCGGCGACTACTGGGTCGTCGGACCCGTGAACGTCGTTTCGGTGTCGCCTGCGCCGACGGGCACTCGAAACGGGTCCAGCGTGAACCCAAAAGGCGGCCGGCAGGGGTATGACGATCGCGGCGGCGCCTACGACACCAGCGACAACGTCAGCTTCCCCTACAGTCTGCAGGTGAACGAATCCCTGGTGTCCGCGGTGAGCAAGCCCGGCTCTGGTGACTTCAAGAACGTGGGCTGCATGCAATCCCAGGCCGTGCTCACAGCCGTTGCTGCTCCGCAGCCGCCGAGCATGCTGCGCCCCGCCTACGCTGGCAGTGAAAAGAAGTATCTGGACTCCGCCAACATCGACTGGTCCTTGCTGCCGAAGCTACCGCCGCCCAAGTCAGCGCCCAGCGGCGCGGATCTGCTGGCCATGGCGGATCGTCCCCGCATCGACCACCTGAGCTCGTGGACCATTCAGCACAGCTGCGCTCAGGACAACTGGTACAACGGCTCGGGCGCACACAATTGCTACGGACGCGAAGTAGGCGCGTTCGTCAGCAGTGCCGCGCTCTACGTCATGCTGGATACGCCTGAGCGCGACGAACTCGCTGTGTCCATGATCCAACACGGCATCGACAACTACGGAGTGCTGAAGGCCGGCGGAAACTGGGCGCCGAACGGCGGACACCACAACGGTCGCAAGTGGCCCATCGTATTCGCTGCGCGCCTCTTGGATGATTGCGACATGCTCAAGGTGGGTCAGGACTACGACGACACCCACTTCGGCGAAGACGGTCAAACCTACATCGGGACCAACAGCAAAGCGCTCTTCGGTTTCGATTGCGGAGGGCAGGCGCAGTATTTCACCAACGGCTGCTCCGGCAGCGGCGCAAAGGACTGCCGCGACCCAGCCGGGCTGGTCGACGGCTGCGCGGACTACCGGAATTGCTGCACCAGTGCCTACTGGATCGGCGAGGCGCTCTCGACCCTGTTGCTGCAGTCCAAAGCGATTTGGGGGCACGACGCTTTCTTCGACTACGTCGAACGTTGGATGAGCGGCGACGTGTCGGGCGGCGGCACGGCCGCAGGCGCCTTCGCTAACGAGATGTGGTCCGCGCATCGCCAGAACCTGCCGACAGGCAATGCGGCCACCACCGTGTGTGGTGGAGGCAGCGGCGGCAGCAGCGGCAGTGGCAGCGGCGGCACGAGCTCCGGGGGCGCCGACGCAGGCACCACGGGCGGCAGCAACGCCGGCGGCGCCGGAGGCAGCGCGGGCGGCGGAAGCGCCGGCAAGAGCGGCGCCGCGGCGACCGAAGACGACAGTGGTTGCGGCTGCCGCACCGCACCGGCGACGCCTGCGCATTCACCGTGGCTTCTGGCGCTGTTGGCTCTTGGCGCAGTGCGCGCGCGCAAGTCACCGCGGCGGGCGCGCGGGTAGCGCCCGGCTACTGATAGGAGATGTTCGGATGCACGAGCCTGAGCACCAGGCTGAATGCCGGCCCGGCGATATAGGAGAACAGCTGCCACGCGACGATGAGTCCGAGCAGTCCCATCATGGGCGTTTCGTTCAGGCGGCGGTAGAAGGATCCCGTCCATCGCGGCAAGGCCCCCTCGACAACGCCGGCGCCATCTAGCGGCGGGATCGGGATGAGATTGAACAAGCCAAGTAGCACGTTGAGATTCACCATCACGCTCAGCGCCATTGCGGCCGCGCCCATGGGCGAGCGATAGGTGGGGTCACCAGCCACCGCGACGATGCGGGTGAAGCTCACTTGGGTGGGCGCGTAGAAAACGCCGTTTGCGACCAGGATCTTGATCACAACCAGGGCCAGCGCCGCCAGAATCAAGTTGGCGGCAGGGCCCGCCAAAGACATCAGCGCTTGCCGGCCCGGGTGCCGCCTGCCCCACTCCGGATCGTAGGGAATGGAGGCCCAGCCGATCATCCAACCCATCTGCACGAACGAAATCAACGGCACGAGCACCATGCCGAAAGGCGAACGCATGATGTGCGGGATCGGGTCGAGGCTGAGCACGCCCCCTTCGTAGGCCGTGCGGTCGCCGCCCTTGAAGGCAACCAGCGCGTGCGCGTACTCGTGACAGGTCGTCGATAGGACGAAAACGAGGTACCAGACGATGAGGTTGGCGATCATGGGTGGGAGACTCGACCCGGGGCGTTCTTAGTCCTGCGCCGCGCCAGGGGCCAGATATTCACCGGGTTAGCCAGCGTCGAACCACGCGGATCCAGCGGGAGAGTGGGAGGCATCAGGGTGGCGGGCCGGGCGTGCCGAGTGCGGGCTTCAACCCTTTTCGCGCAAGGCGCGGATATGCCCTAGGTAGTCGTCCACGCTGCGGAACGCGCCGACGGGTAGCGGTTTGTTTCGGCCGAGCACGGTCTTCATCTGCTGCGGATCGAATTGCGCGCCGATGTTCATATTCTGGGTTTCGGACATGCCGCCCATGGGCTCCGCCAGGGACGCGGGCGCGGTGCCACCGTAGCACTCGACGTACCACTCCACGGGCGCCGGTGGCGGTGTGGTCAGCGAGGGATCCAGCTCGCCCTTGTCCACTTCCTCCACCCCCAGCACCTTCGCGAAGTCGCTCATGAGATAGGCGGGAAGCCACTCTCCGAGGCCGGTGTGCCAGAGCAGCACGAAGGCCGGCAAGGCGGCCATCGAAAACGACGCTTGGAGCGCGACGATGCTGGTGAGCTTCGGCGTTCCGTCACTCTCCGCCCAGTACCATTCGGTGTCGGTCATAGCTTGGGTTCCTCTACTACCACGCGATCGGTCGGCAATCGATTGCGCGTGAGCCAGGCGTCCACCACCGCGATGTGCAGCAGCATCTTCTCCCAAAGCTCGCTAGGAACGGGCTGATCGGTCTTTTTGCAATGGGTGGTCACAACCGCGTCGATGTCGGTCAGACTCGGGGGCTCTTCGGAGTCGTCTTGTGCCGTTGCGGCGTCGTCGGCGTCGGCGTTCCCGTCCACCGGGCTCTGATCCAGAAGCTCGACCACGCGCTCCAGGAGTTCATAGTATAGACGCGCCGCCTGCACGTAGGGCGCGACACCCTGCTGTTCAAAGTACTCGGCAACCGTGCCGGTCGTACCGTAGGTGCCTTCAGTCTCGGGATGCGCCCGCAACTCAACGACTTGTTCGCCACCATCCGGCAGCGCCACGCGACCAAGCGGGTACAGCCGGCAGACCAAAGGCCGAGCTGCGTGCACGCTGCAGCCCTTTGGCGTCAGGAACGTACAGGCTCCGTCTTCGAAACGTAGATAGCACCCGTCGTCGGTGTACCGTTCAATGAACGCCGTCGTGGTCAGGGACGACGCTGCGGCCAGCCGTGCGATCTCATACGGCCCTACCTGGATCCGCTTGTCGTGACAGCAGCGATTACAACCGGCGCAGCTGTATGAAAACGGCGCATCACGTCCCGTCAACACGCGCAGCGCGTTTTGCTCCGGCGCATGCGCCATCGGAGTCAGCCTCTCTTGAGGAAATTCTCCATCTTGATCTGAACGGCGGCAGGCAACCGAAACGCGCCGAGGGAGGCAGCGCGCTCACCGGCGGTGCCGTAGGCGCGAAACGCCAGCTTCGACGCACCGTGTTTGCGAATCAGTTCCATGGCTTTCTCGTCCAACGACAGCATCGCAACGGTAACGCCTTCGATCTCTACCTTGAACTGCAGCGCTGAGCCCGGAGCAGCAGAGGCCTCACGCGCGGATAAATCCACGCCCAAACCAACGGAAAGCGCCGCAGCACTCGACGCCAACTTGAGACTTGCCCTGCGCGAAAGCTTCTTCGACATAGCTGCAGATACTAACACAGCATCCGCAGCATGCTGGCCCTACAACCTACTCCGGCGTCACAATCAGCTCGACTCGGCGGTTGTTGGCTCGGCCTTCGGCTGTGGAGTTGGGCGCGATAGGCCGGGAAGAGCCAATGCCGATGGACTTGATCTTGCCCGAATCGATGCCGCGAGAGATCAGATGCGCACGCACCGAGTCCGCGCGCTGGAAGCTCAGAGTTTCGTTCTTCTTCGCGGAGCCGCGCGAGTCGGTATGGCCTTCAACCAGGATGGCTTTGTAGCCCTGGTCCTTCAGCGCTTTCGCCACGTCGTCTAGCTTAGATTGCGCGATGGGCAGCAGCGTGTACTTGCCGGACGCAAACAACACTTCGCCCGAGATCGTGATCACGACGCCGCGCTTCTCTTCTTTGACCTTGGCGATTTCGGCCAGGCTCGCCATGGCCGCGGTCAGCTTTTTCTCGGCGGCAAGGCGCGCCTGCTTCTCGTCTTCGAGCTGCTGCTTGGTCTTGGCGACTTCCTTTTCTTTCTGAGCCAGCTCCGCTTGTTTTTGCTTGAGCTCCGCTTGCTTTTCGTTGATGTCCTGCTCAGCCTTGCGCTTCTGGTCAGCCAATTCGGCTTTGGTTTTTTCCAGGTTCTTCTTGGCGCGATCGCCGTCCGCCAGCTGCGCGGCTTGAAGCTCCCGGGCCGCCTGGTCGCGTCGCTGGGTGGCAGCGGCGATTTCTCCCTGCGCGGCAGCGATGCGCGCTTTGCGCTTCGCGATGTAGGCGAGGGTCAAGGTCGACTCGTCGTCGCCATTTTCTTCGAAGGATCGGTTCGCGCTGTCTAGCGCCTGCTTGGCGGTATCCAGTTGGGCGGGTGTCATTTTCGCTGCAGGCCCCTGCGCGGCCTCGGTGTAGGCCTCTCGCGCTTCAAGGAGCGTCTTGGGCGTTGGAGTGGTGCCGCACGCGAAGGCGCCCACGCAGGCGACGAAGACGACGGATGTCAGAGTCTTTTTATGCAGTGCCATGATCGTTTCCTTCTCCGTGCCGCTACTGGCTCGACTGCTTCTTGTAGGCCGTCACTAGATCAATCGCGGCTTGCGCTTCCGCCTTGGCATAGGCCTCACGCGCCAGGTTCAACGCCAACTCCGCGTCGGCTTCGGCCCGCTGCAGCTCGAAGTCGGCCGCTTCATTATCGCCGTCGGCGATCAGCGCTTTGGCGCGGGCCAACCCATCGTTCGCTCGCTTGAGCACTAAGCTGGCCTCGGGATTGCTGGGTGCGCCGCCGACTTCGGCCGCGCGAACGGCGGCGGTGGCGGAAGTGACACGTTCGTTGGGCACGGCAGCGCCGCCGCACGCCCCAATGAAAGCGACGAATCCCAGCGTGAACAGTGCGAAGTGTTTGGACATATTCCTCTCCCAAGCTGGATGGGATACCGACTATAGCCACGGAGGCGACGCTGACCAATGCGTTCTGGCAAGGCGCCGTCCGGAAAGGCGAGCCCCATGCCCTAACTCCTAGCCATCTGGGGTTTCGCGGGCAGAATCTGGATGATTTTGATTCAGACGCTACGCCACGCACACGCCGTCGCAAGGTCCGTGCCGCCTTCGTCGTCCGCTGCGATCCGCGCTACCCTCGCCCCATGCGCAACCGCACCTTTCGCCGGGCCGTCACTGCTGCCGCCCTGTGCAGCGCCACGCTGTATGCCGGCGCAGCGGGCGCGCAGAGTTTGGTGCCCGGTCCAGGCGAGGCGAATCACGACAGCGCATTGCTGCAGAAGATGGGCGGCTATGAGCGACAGGTGCACGGGATCTTGTCCCTACCCCTGGGCTGGGGACTCGAAGGTTTCGTGCCGCCAAGTCAGCGCAGCGTGGTGGAGGGCTTCATCAGCACCGGGCAAAGCGACTTCAAAGCAGCCACGGGCAAGCACCCGTATGAAGTGCTGAGCGACTACGGCGAGTACGGCGATCTGGGCATGTTCGGCGGCGTGCAGGCCGCGGGCGACGCTTTCCGCTACATGGTGCTGCGCGACTCTGGAGCACCGGCAGCGGAAGTCGACGCCGCACGCAAGGAGCTGCTGCGCGTGATGAAGGGGCTGCATTGGTGCCATCAGATCACTGGCGTCCCCGGAGTGGTGGTGCGTGGGCTGCGGCGCATCACGCCCGAAGCCGGGGAGCCGCCCTTGCCCGGAGCCGCACCGCAAACGGTGCCCCTTTTCGATGGTAGCGGCAGTCCACAGCCTGCGAAGAAGGAACCCACATGGCGCGCAGATCAGTCCGGCCAGCTGCCGTTCTTGATCTGGCTGGACGACACCAGCAAGGACCAGATCGACGGCTATGTGTTCGCCCTCGGCGCTGCCTACGATGCCGCCAAAGACGATCCCAGCATTCCAAGCAGCGCGCTGCAGCCGTTGATCGACGACGCACGCGCCATTGGGCACAAGCTCCTCGAAAAACACGAGTTCATCGGCAAAGAGACGGATCTGGTGCTGGTCGACGCGGACGGACGCCCGACGTCGTTTCATGATCTGAGCGCAGAGGAAGCCTCACCGGGCTTCGTGCTCGACGATCCGGTCAACGGCTTCAATGCCCTGATGAGTCTGGGCATGATGCGCACTTTTTATCACATGACTGGCGACGAGAAGATTGGACGCTTCTATTACGAAGAGATGATCGGCAAGCGCAACTACCTGCAGGTGGCTGAGGACTCCGTCAATCTGATGTACGTGAAAGAGCAGACCAACTTCTCAAACGTGAACATGGCGTTCGTGGCCGCCTATGGAGTGCTGCGCTACGAGACGGATACCGCACTCGCCGCACACGCCCGGCGCGTGCTCGAAGACAAGCTATACGCGCCCGGCGTTTCCCGACAGGCCAAGGGGTTGAAGCAGAGCTTCTTCGACTTCATCTACGCGGGCTTCCGCACCGAAGGGTCCAAGGGCCCAGGCGCCCAAGCTGTGGCCGATGGGCTGGAGACGCTTTCCGAACTGCGCAGCGCGCCGTACTGGGACGACGCTGTCGAAAACTGCGACGCCGCGGAGATCGCGGCGCTGGCGTGCAAAGGCATCGACGGCACCCCCATCACGCTGTCCGAGAAACCCGGTCGCGGCAACTCCCTAGTCGCCACGGCGCCGCTGCCCATGCGCATCCGTCCGCCGAGCAACTTCGAGTGGCGATCGGATCCCCACGTCGTCAACGGTGGCGGCAGCACGCGCTTGAACCCGGGCGCAGAACTTCTGACTGCGTATTGGCTCGGTCGTTTGCTGCGCGCGGGGGATCTCGGCGTCGGCAACATCTCTCCACACGCGCGGCTAAAGCCCGCGGGCTGGGGCGGCGCCGGTGGTGCGAGCGGCGCCGGTGGTGCGGGCGGCGCCGGTGGGGGTAGCGCGGCTGCCGGCGAGGGCGACAGCGGGTGTGGCTGTCGCACGGCGACGCAAGGCGGAAGCTCCCTTACCCATCTCAGTGCACTGCTGTTGCTAGCTGCCGGCCTACGCCGCAGGCGCAAGCCAGCGCTCATTCGCGCACGGCGGCGCTAGGCTCGCGGTGATGAGATCCCGTCTCTCATGCCATGAACGCGCCATTCGACGCGCGAGCAGCGTCGCGGCTCTAGCGCTGACACTTCCCGCTTGCGCAGCTGTGCCGAATCGAAGCGCACCCCAGGCAGCTTCTGCACCCACCCCCGTCGTCGTGCCCAGCGCGCAAACAGAGCCGGCGGCGCCCGTCCCCGTGGTTACTTCCGAAGCAGCACCCGGGGACCTGGAGATCCGCGAACCCGATCCGGTCGCTTGCCGCCTCAGTACCGAGACCTTCAGCACGACGCATTTGCGCTTGAGCCCAGAGGGAGAGCCCTTCGCTTCGGTGACGGATGCGCCTGCCGCGGTGGTCCTGGGCACCGGCGACGCTCCAAAAAGCGCTGTGGCGGTGCTCGACGACGGCCGCGTCCTGCTGCGCCTGATGCTCCGGGCCAAGGACACGCGGATTTACACTCGCGCGCCGACACGCTTGTTGGGTTTCCTCTTGCCCGACGCCAGTCGGTCACTGGACTGGTCCGGTGGGACCCGCGGCTCCCTTCGCCTCGGTGTCGACGCGAGCCTCTTGCTGGTTTCGCCGACGCGCGTGGAAGAAGACTTGGCGTGCGACGGGCTCACGATCACCGCGCCGAGCTTCGACGCCCGCGCTTCCGTGACGAAACGCAAGAAGCTCCCGCTTCGTTCGGTTGCCCGTGTCGGCGCCGAGCTAGCGCTCGAGCCCGGGGGCAAGGCCGTCGCTCGCCTTCGAGACGGCGCAGAGGTTGGTGTGTTGAGCCAGAAAGGCAAGTCCACAAATGTGCTTTTGGAAGGCAACGAGTACTGGGTCGTGGGCTGGGTGGCGACGAAGGATCTGAGCACGCAGCCCTCCATGCTCGGGAAGTTTGGACGCGGTTACGGATCCGGGAGTGGTGCAAAGGCCGGGCGGCAGCTGGGACGAGCCTGCGGGGAAGACGTCGCACTCTATGGCGAGCTCGGCAAGGAGCGGCGTCGCATCGGCACCCTGCGCAGAGACACAGCGTTCCTCATCGAGACGCCCAAAGACGCCGAACACGAAGAAAGCGAGCACGTGCAAGTCACCCTGCCCTTGTCCAAGTGGCTCTGGCTGCGCCAGACCGCGAAGCTCACGGTGTACGCCGCCGACATCCGCGACTGCACAGCGCAAACCGTGAGCTACTGAGCGGCAGAAGCGGCGACGGCGACGGCGACTGGGGCAGCGGGTCGCGCGGGATCACGCGGCAACATCGCTAGCGGTGCTCGTGCCGGCCGGGGGCTGCTACTGCGCTCGCAGTCGGGCGGTTCGAGGGCAGGACGTGCGGTGCTTCGTTTCGCCTGGCTGCCCTCCTTCGAGGGTTCCCATGGGTCGCGGGCGGGTTTGGTGAAACCCGCCGTGCCCCGTCGGCCTTCGGTGTGTCACAATTGGACCATGGGCGCACGGATGGCACTGCTCGCGGCACTGGTCTTGGTCATGCAGGCATGCGGTGGCGACGAGTTCTCAGACGATAATTCCGGGGGCTCCGGAGGCGCAACGGGCGGCAGCTCCGGTAGCGGCGGTAGCTCCGGAGGCACAACGGGCGGAGCTTCGGGGAGTGGCGGCAACAGCGGAGGCGCAGGGACCGGCGGCTTTGCCGGTGACGCCAGCGCGGGCGACGCCGCGGTCGAGGCGAGCGTGGACGCGGGGCCGCAACCTATCGTGGTGGTTCAAACATCGCCGACCAAGCTCAGCATGGCCCCCGGCGAGCTGACTTCCACCATCACGCTTTCTACGACTCCCACGGCTGGCAATTCGATCATCGTCGGCGTGACCTGCATCAGCGACCACGGCGTTGTGGTCGCTGACGGCGGCGGCACGATTACCAACGGCGACTGCCTGATGCCCACAGGTTCCGTCACCGACAACCGGGGCAACAGCTACACGCAGGTGGTCCAAGGCTCACCCATCAAATCCAGCCACCAAGCAGCGCGCGGCTACATCTTCATTGCGCAGGGCATCGCAGCCCCCAGCGGCGCCTTCACGATCCAGGTCGACCCGGAAGGCAACTCCGGCGGTCAGGGCATCGCATGGGGCGCCATCGAAGTCTCGGGCTTGAGCGCAGCGCCGAGCCTGGACGCCACAGGCTACACCGCCTCCGCCAGCGGAACCGCGACGACCGCAGCAACCTTCCAAGCCACCACCCAGGCCAACGAACTCGCCGTCGCGGTGCTGTCAATCCGGCACAACTCGGTCAACGCGGGCATCACGCACGACAGCACCTGGGTTCCGCGACATCTCCACCAGGACTCGGTCAATGGGCCCCCCGCGCACTCGATGGTTTCCAAGATCCTGACCAGCACGGGAACCTGCAGCCACGCGTGGACGCACGAAGTGCCAAGCCGGGGCGCGGCGGGTTTGATCGCGACATTCAAAGGCGTTGTCACGGACTGAAGCGCAAGGCAGCACGCCCACCCCGTAGGTCAAAATTGGCTGCACGCGGGGACCCCGCCGGCGTGCCTCAAGGCGCGAACTGATCGCCGTCCACCACGCTCATGCTGAAGCTTCCGTCCACACTCGTGGGGCAGGTGGCGCCACCGCCAACCGCGGTGAAACCCGTGAATGAGAAGCTGCCGACTGCCAGGCCACCGATGCCGTCGTACTGGGACAGGGTAACGGAGCCACCGCCCGCGATGCAGTTTCCGCCGGGTCGATTCCAAATCACGCTGGACTGCATTGCTCCCAACCCGTGGGGATAATCGCCCGTGGTGACGCCGTTCAAGTTCATGGATACGAAGTTCCCGAACTTCTTGGCGGAAGCATCCCACTCATAGTGCAATAGAATGTTGATACCTGGCGCCCCCGTAGTGGCGAAATTCGTATACGCCGCGGCCATGATCTGTGGGTCGCATACCGCTGGGTCGGTCGTGCTTTGTGTCTCGTGGTAGGAGGTGCCGGCCCAGCTCATGGTGTCGCTGGCCAAGCAGTTCCCCCCGCCAGCTTGACCGGCCGCGCCGGAACCAGCCGCGCCACCTGTCGCCACGCCGCCAGTGCCACTGCCTGCAACACCGCCAGTGCTTCCCCCTCCGGCGCCCGCACCGCCGGCGTTGCCCCCGGTGCCGGCAGTTCCCCCGCCGCCACCGTCGCCCCCATCACACGCCACGATGAGCACGAGACTCACCAGCACCAAGGTCTGCTTCATGCGAAGTATGATCGCGGTGGCGGCGCTCCGTGTCAAAAACGCGCGGGGCGAGGCAAATCTTCTTGCCTTGGGCCCTCGCGCCAGGCACCCCGGGCCTCGGGTGCGCGCGCGGCACTCCTCGTGTCGGATCCCAATTGCAGTTGGAACCCGCGGCGTCAGTGGTACTCTCGTGCCACTTCCATGAGTGACGAACGCCGACAGGCTGAGAGACACACCGCGTATCTGGGCGCCGAGCTCGACCTGGGCGATGGCCCGGTGCGCAGCGCCATCACCCACGACGGCAGCTCCACCGGATTGATGCTGCTGACACGCGCCGAGCTGGCTGCCGACCAGACGGTCACCATTCGCTGCTTCCTTGGCAAAGGCGAACCCGTTCTGCTCACTGGCAAAGTGGTGCGCCAAGCGCCGCTTAGCGCGGAAGAGAACAGCTTGTGGCGCTCCAAAGTCGCGGTGCAGCTGGAAGAGGAAAACGCCGAGCTGGCCCAGCACTTTGCCGAGATTGGGCAGCGCCAGGCCGTGACCTACGGCGAGAAGGTCTGAAGCGGATGCACGTCAGCGTGACCGTCCAAGTGTACGGACGTGAGGTTCCCATCGACCAAGTCTCCGACAAGAAAGTCGTCGCGGCTCTGAAGGACTTGGGCAAACAAGTCGAACTCAAGCTCGACGGCCTGAGCTGCAAGACCCACAAGAAGCCTCCGGTCAACGTGCGCGTACACGTCGACGCAAAAGGCAACGCAGACATCCGCTACGACTCGTGTTGCGACGCGCTCAAAAGTAGCGTGACTGCCGCTCTCGGCTAGCTCGCGGTGATCAGCGCGGCGCGCAAGAAGTTCAAGCTGCCTCGAGGAGCCCCTAGGGCGTCATGTTCTTGCGAGCCCAATCGGCAAACTTCGTGTATCCGCCCGGCACTGCGCGATTGGCGAGCGCTATTTTCTTCTCTGCGTCCGGACCGAAGTAGCTGTAGTCCTCCCAATAGTTCATCATTTCGCGCATCTCGTGAGACACCGGCGGATAGAAACCGTCGTAAACCTCATTCGGCACCTGCACCACCTTCAAGTTGTGGCCCAGGCCGTTCAGCGTAGTGACGACGTCGTTCCAGCTCAGCGTCTCGGCGGTCATGGACGCGTACTGACCGTTGCCTAGTTCCGACGGCTTCTCGAACGCAGCAGCAACCAATTTACCGAGCTCTCCCACGTCACCCATGTGAATGCACTTCTTCGCCGGGTCCATGGGCACCGCCCATCCCTTGCCGCCGTCCGGCAGCGCTTGCGGCGCCATCATGCTCGTCAGGTTTTGGAAGTACATGGGCGCTTCGACAAAGCTGGTGTGCTCGAAACCAGCTGACTTCACTTCCTCATCGACCAGCGCCTTCCCAGTGAAGTGACCCACGCCGTACTTCCCGCCGGAGATGGCCTTGGAGTTCGGCAGCGTGGACCACACCAAGTGGCGGACGCCGGCGGCTTTGATCGCGCGCACCGCAGCCTTGCCCTGCTCCGCTTCATTGCCGCCGGTTCCTGGGTCCCAGAAGTTGGTTACCAAAAACGCGCCGTACGCACCTTGCACAGCGCTCTTGAGGGTGTCTGGCTTGGTGATGTCGGCCGCGACTACTTCGCAGCCCTGCTTTGCGAGCTCCCGAGCCGGCTCGCTTTCGGGATTGCGCGTGAGTGCGCGAACGCCGAAGTTCTTGTTTTCCAGCAGTGCGCGCACAACCCCGCCTCCTTGCGCCCCGGTAGCCCCCACGACTGCGATGATCTTCTTTGATTCCGACATGCCCGACTTCCTTGTGCCTCAACCTCCGGAAGACAAGGGGGCGGTGCCCTTTTCCTTCAGCTCGCCGTGTCCTAAGATTGCGATCTTGGCCGCACTACGACAACTTCCCATTCGCTGCGTTGCCGCACATCGCCGCCGCTTGGGCCAACTCGCGCTCGTCGTCGGTCTCGTTCTCTGCGCGGGCGCAGGGGTGGCGGGCTGCGAAGCGCGAACCATCCCGGAGCCGCGGGCACTGCAGTCCAATTCGGGGGAGTGATGAGCCGAACCCTCCCAAGCACAAGGTGTCGGTGGCAAGCGGAACCCCCGCACGAAGCTCCGCCGGCCGGGAGCCTGGAAGTCGACGTTTGCGCTCTACTCCTTGGCGCAGGGCTCGATGCAGTTGTCAGTCCCGCCGATGTCGCACACGCCTGTCACGCAGCTCGCATGCGCGACGCAGGGTTGGCCCGTGGCGATTTTCGGCTCGCATTTGTCCGAAACGCAGCGGTAACCCGCGATGCAGGACGCGACGGCCTTGACGGTGCAGACGCCGCCGGCACTGCCAGGAGCGGTGCACTGTTTAGTCGTGGCGCTACAGTACCCTTGCGCGCAACTGGTCTGAGAATCTGGGTTGCAGGGTTGACCGAGCGCGCGGGGCAGTTGGCATTCCCAGGACGTGGCCTGGTTCTGGGCGTCCAACGCCTTGGGTACACAGCGCAGTGCGTCCTCGCAGCGGTGTGGACTGAGCGGAGGAATGACGGCGGGAGAATCGTCGCCGCAGGCTTCGCCTACTTTGCCAAGAGTCTTGCAAGTGCTCTTGCCTCCGGAAGCGTGGCAGTAGAGTCCGCTTGTGCACCAATTCGAAACGCTGCAGTCCCCGCCAAGAGGCGCCGGCGCAAAACACTTGTCCTGAAAGCAACCCAGTCCGTCCGCGCACCAACCATTGAGGCACGCCTGTCCGACGCCAGGGTGGGGTTTGCAGGTACCCGTGATCCCTTGGTCAGTATCGCAGCGTTCTGTTGCGGGACAGCTACCGGTGACACAAGTGCCGCCACTGGGCGACGGCGAGACGCATTGGCCGCCCAAGCAGACCCCCGGACTGCATTGGGTTGGATACGTGCAACTTTCCCCGGGCTTTTTCAGAGTCACGCAGTGTTGCTGGGTGGCGGATGTGAAAATGCAAGACAATCCCGGCTCGCATTGGATCGTGGAACACTCGGCGCCCTCGGCCACGTACTTCACGCACTTTCCGTTCTGGCAGTGCGCGATGGTCGGATCGCACAGATTGTCGTCGTCGCAATTGCCGCCGAGGGCGACGAATGGAGTGCATTTGCCGGGGCACGCGTCCGCCTTGCAATAGCCAGACGCGCACTCGGTCGCAAACTTGTACGGATGGCAGTCGCCGCCGGTCGGCACCGTCCCCTTGAACACGCCGTAGCACGTGCTCTTTTTCGGGGTGGACCAGTGCAAACTCGAAACGTCGGGGAAGCCATTAGCGCACACGAAGTCCTTGGCGTTGTCCAGGCACGCCGCCGCTTGCACCGGGTCGTAAGTCAGGTGACCTTTGGCGATCGCCGGCTTCGCCTGGTTGCATATGGCCTGCACGTTCTGAGTGCCCCACCAAGAACCGCAGTCATTGGGGAAGAACGTGCGACACCGCGTGAGCCAGCTGCACATCTCTTGTTCCAGAGGCGCGCAAAATTCGTCGAGGGTCACACCGGACGGGCCATCTGTCGGTGCATCGTTCGCAGCGTCTGTGCCCGCATCGGTGCCACTGCTGCCGCCGATGCCGCTGCTTCCGCCGCTACCCGACGCTCCGCTCTGTCCTGCGCCGCCGCCCGTGGCTTTCTTCGTTCCGGAGTCGTCATCCGACGAACAGGCCGCCACCCCCAACGCAACCACCACCAAGCCCCACGCGATCTTGTGCATCTTCGCAGAGCTAGCTCTGCGGCATGGCGGCGTCAAAGCGCGTACGATTGACGTCGCAGCCCGGCGGCCGCAGGCGTGGGCGATGGCAATACCGAAGCTCACCTATTGAAGCGCGCAAGTTCCGGGGTACGCGCGAATCGCGCGGCGACGCCGTGTGGGTTCTAACCGATGGCGTTGGGCTCAAGCTAGACCACGGCTGGCTATGAGACCCAGTGGTGGTAAAGTCCCGACATGCAGAAACGGGGAGGTTGGGCGGCTGCGCTCGCGGTTGGAGTGACCATGCTCGTCGCCTGCGGCGGTGACGATAGCAGTGGCGGCGCCGCAAGTGGCGGCGCGGACGCGGGCGTCGATGCCGCTGGAGGTGTGAGCGCCACGGGCGGTGCGGCGGGCGGCGGAGGCACCGCGGCCGGCGGTCCAGGCGGAACCGGCGGCGTGAGTGGGAGCAGTGGGGCTGGTGGAAGCGCCGCTGGCGCTGGCGACGCTGGTGTGGACGCGTCTCTGGGTGGAAGTGCGGGCAGTGGCGGAAGTGCGGGTAGCGGCGGAACGGGCGGAAGCGCGGGCAGCGGCGGAACGGGCGGAAGCGGTGGAAGCGCGGGCAGCGGCGGGAGCGGGGGCGGCGCACCCGTGAACACGGCGGTTCCCGTGGTGAGCGGGACGCCGAAAGTATTCGAGACACTGACGAGCACCACCGGCAGCTGGCTGCCGGCGACGGGGCTGAGTTTCACGCGGACGTGGTTGCGCTGCAATGCCAGCGGGACGGGGTGCGCGCCGCTGCCCGGGGCGTCGGCTGCTAGCTATTTGCTTGAGCGCGACGACTTTGGCAGCACCCTGCGCGTGCGCGTCACCGCTGACGATGGTTCGACTCAGGTGTCCGCAGATTCGGCGGCGACGCCCGTCATTACGGCGCCCAACTGCCCCGTTCCAATCACGCTGGCGCTGAAGCCTGCCGGTGCGATGACTCAGTCCCCGAGTTCGGTGGCTTGGAACAACCCGACGCAGGCAGCCGCTGACGACGGACAGGTTGCCACCGCTGCGGCGATGCTACCGGGGTCGCGCAGCGACGCTTTATTGATCAAGGGCTTTGGCTTCTCGGTTCCAAAGTGGGCGCAAATGACCGGGGTCAAAGTCGATATCAAGCGCTCCGCGACCGGCGGGGCTGTTAAGGATCTGCAAGTTCAGATCGTCGGTCCCGGACAGAGCACCTCGAACCTGGCGCTTGGCGCAACGTGGCCGTCGGCCCCCGGCGTGGTGAGTTACGCCGGGCCCACGACGAATTTTCTCAACGGCTGGCCCGCGGCATCGATCAACGACTCCGAATTCGGCGTGCGACTCATCGCCACCAACACGGGTTCCGCGCTGGCGACTGCCAACGTGGATTCGGTGCAGATCACGCTGTATTACACGTCCGGTCCTGCCGTCGGTCCCAACTCGCCCTCGACGCTGGCGGATGACACAACGGTCGGCAATGTATCCTGGACGAACCACGCCAACGCTTCCGCGCTCGACGGCGTGACTGCCGACTCACCCGTTCTCAGCGGCAGCCAGGCGACCTATGGTCTCGCGGCGACCGGCTATGGATTTAGTCTGCCGCCCGGCAAGCAACCCTCCGGCGTCTACGTGGAGGTCACGCGCAAAGGCAGCGGCAGTTTCGCTAGCTTCATTCAGGACTCGGGCATCACGCTGATGAAGGCCGGCGTGCCCCTCGGTGCCGGCATCAATACGGGTGACAGCTGGCCCAGCGCTTTTGCGACGAAGTCCTACGGCGGCGCCACGTCTAAGTTCGGAACGACACTCAACGCGGCGGATGTCGCGCACGCGGGTTTCGGGTTTCGGTTCGTTGCTCGGAACTCCACCACGTCGCTCAGCGTTGGCCCCGCCAATGTGGACGCCGTGCTGATGTGGGTGGTCTATGACGCAGCTCCGACAAACAGCCCCAAGTTCGCCACGACGGCCAGCACAAGCGTGCTCGGCAAGAGTTGGACGAACGTGGCCAACGCCGCAGTGGTCGACGGCAATACGGCCTCGGTGTCCTTGTCCGGCCAGAGCGTGAGCGACAGTCTACGCTCAGCAAATCACGGGCTCAGTGTGCCCGCGGACGCGTGGGTGCGCGGTCTGGCGCTGCAGGTGGATCGCCGATCGCTCAGCGGGATTGGTATCGAAGATTCGATGGTCACGCTGCGTTTGGGTGGCCAGAGCTTGCCATCGAACCACGCACTCGCTGGGATTTGGTCGACGAGCGTTGCGCCGATCAGCTATGGCGGGGCGAACGACTTGTGGGGGCAGAGCGTCGTGGATCCCAGCGACGTGAACGCGCCAAGTTTCGGCTCTGAATTCGTGGCCAAGTACGCGGTCACCTCAGGCAACGACATGGCGCACGTCGATGGCGTCTCGGTGGCAGCGACGTATTGCGCACATCCTTAGATGTTGGTGTGTCGCCGCGCCTACCGGAAGACACCCATTGCGCCCAAGCCGAGCGCGCACATCACGAGTCCAATGAGAATGGCCTTCACGGGATCACCGTACTCGCGTTTCAAGTACGGGTTGTCCGCGTCAGGATTGATCTCTCGGCCTTCCAGCAGCGCGCGCACCGCGTTCACGATGAACAGCGCGCTACCCAGCACAGGGATGATGCCCAGAAATCTGAGCCCCGTGCCCTGGGCAATGAACAGGAACAGAAAACCCGTGAGCAACCCAACGGCTGCCGTGCTGTCGCGCTGCATCGCGGACGGTCGCTTCACGCGACGCGCGAACTCTTCCGGGTCGACCATGCTCGGACCAGGGTAGCAGGGCGCGGACGCTCTCGTCGAAATCGCGACCCGCTTGACGCCTGTCGCGAGAAACGGAAGCCCCGAGTGGTCAGCTCCTTCCGCGGCAGCGGGTGAGTGGTTCGTGAGGCGCATGGGCATCGAGCTGGGCCGCAGTCGTCGTTGGGTACAGGTTGGGTACAGGGCGTCCCACCGGGCTCTCGGCTCGGCCTGGGCGGGCAGGCAGTTTTTTCCAGCGTGGAGGCGTTTGCCCTCGACTTTGCTTGCGGTGGCCGGGGCAAAAGGCGAAAACTAGACTGATGGGTGAAGCGGCCGCTCCGCAGGCGGGAGACGTCCTAGCGGGCAAGTACCGCGTCGAGCGGGTGCTCGGTGAAGGGGGCATGGGCGTCGTGGTGGAGGCCACCCACACGGATCTCGATCAACGCGTGGCGTTGAAGTTCATGCATGAAAGCGTGGTCGCGGTCGGACTCGATCGATTCATGCGCGAGGCCAAGGCCGTCGCCATGCTGAAGAGCGAGCACGTCGCCCGGGTGATGGACGTCGGCCGCCTCGAGGACGGCGCGCCCTACATCGTCATGGAGTTCCTGGAAGGGGAAGATCTCGGCGACCTGTTGGAGCGTCGCAGCCGGCTGCCCTTGGAAGAAGCCGTGGACTACGTGCTGCAAGCGTCCATCGCCCTCGCTGAAGCACACGCTCGCGGGGTCGTCCATCGCGACATCAAGCCGCGCAACCTGTTCTTGACTCGCAAGGCCGACGACACGCCCCTAGTCAAAGTGCTGGATTTCGGCATCTCGAAGATCACGAACACCAAGAACCTCGACGACGCCTCGACTCGCACGGGGATGGTTCTCGGCTCGCCCAAGTACATGTCCCCGGAACAGAGTCGATCGAGCAAGACGGTCGACGCTCGGACCGACATTTGGTCCCTCGGCGTCGTGCTCTACGAGCTGTACACGGGGCAACCACCGTTCACTGCACAAACGCTGCCCGACATGTTCGTTGCCATCCTGCACTCCGACTTCGAGCCTGCCAGCAAGCTGGTGCCCGGCTCGCCCGCGGGACTCGACGCGGTGTTCGATCGCTGTTTGGCGAAAGAACCCGGCGACCGCTATGCCACCATGGCCGAACTCGCCTCCGCGCTGTCGGTGTTCGCGTCGCCGTCGGGCGTGCAGGCCGCGGAGACCGTGCACCGGCTGCTGACGGGGCGCACACCTTCCTTGACGCGCCTGTCTCCCGTAGCGCCACGACCCACGGACGGCGCTGGCATCGCGTCGAACACCACGCTCCCAATTAGCATCAGCACCGTGAGCGTGGGCGCACAACAGCCCAAGCGAAAGATGCTCTGGTATGCCGCCGCCGCGCTGGCAGTGGGAAGCGCCATCAGCGTGACCGTCGCGATGTCGAGCCAGGGGTCGAAGGCAGCGCCCAGCGCCGCGGCGTCGGCCGAAGCCGAGCCGCCGAGCGTCCCAGCAGCTGCACCCGCCGCAGCCTTGCCAACGGACAGCGTCGCGGTACAGCCGCAAGAAGAACCACCCGAGGCTCCGATGCCGAGCGCCTCGCCGTCTGCAGCTCCATCTGCAAGCGTCGCTTCGGCCCCAGCGCCGACACGCACCCCTCGTCCGAACATCAAACCCAAGCCCGCGACGGAAACCGGCGCTAAGCCCACGCCCAAACCAAAAACCGAAGATCCGTTCGGTACGATTCAATGAAAGCCATCCACGTATTAGCCGGACTGCTGCTGTGTGGTGCAGCGCATGCTCAGACTGCCGAGGACCGGGCGGCGGCCCAGGCGCTGTTCGACGAAGGTCTGCGCCTGCACAACGCAGGCAAGCACGCCGCGGCTTGCCCCAAGTTCGAAGCCAGCTTGAAGCGCTACGATGGACTCGGCACCCGCGGAAAGCTCGCCGAGTGCTACGAGAAAAGCGGGCGCGTCGCCAGCGCATGGGCTGCCTATCGCGAGGTGGCAGTGCTAGCGCGCAAAGCTGGCGAGGGCACCCGCGAACAAGTTGCGACCGAACGCGCGAAGCAGCTCGAAGCGCGGCTCTCCTACCTCGTGATCGAGGTGCCAGCAGCGGCCCGGGTTCCCGGTCTGCGCGTCCAACGCAACGGTGAGCTCGTCGACGCAGGGGCCTTTGACGTACGCGTCGCAGTGGATCCCGGCAAGTACCACATCGTCGCCAGCGCCGAGGGCTACACCCCGTGGAACGGGGACGTGGCGGTCGCGGAAAGCGAAAGCCAGCGCGTCGAGATCCCCGCGCTCACCAAGCTGCCGCCCGAGCAGACCGCGCCGAACCCCACGACAGGGCCGAGCCAGAACACGAATCCACCCGGGCCCCAGGAGCCGCTCGCAGAGCCGGCGTCATCGCCGATGAAGACCGTAGGCATGGTCGCAGCGGGAGTGGGCGTGGCCAGTTTGGCCGTCGGCGGCTACTTCGGATTGCGCGCCAACTCGAAATGGAACAGTGCCTTCGATGACGGCCACTGCAAATCCAACAACGTCTGCACGGCCGAGGGACAAGACCTGACCGACTCGGCACGCAGCGCGGCGGTGCTCGCGAACATCTTCGTCGGTGCAGGAGTGGTGTTGGTCGGCGGGGGCGCTGCGCTCTACTTCACAGCGCCGAGCCAACAGCCCAGGGCGGCGGCTCGGGGCCTGCACGTCTCGCCGGGAGTGGGTGCCGACGGCCTCGGCATGTCTCTGTCGGGTCGGTTCTGAGGCGGGGCCTAGTACCAGACGCGACTGACGATGCCGCTGATGGTGTTGAACTGCGCAATGTTGTCGGCG
Organism: uncultured Myxococcales bacterium; assembly: GCA_937872925.1. Classification (GTDB taxonomy): domain Bacteria; phylum Myxococcota_A; class Polyangia; order Polyangiales; family Polyangiaceae; genus JACKEA01. The sequence goes on from CALMUT010000079.1 coordinate 59,998, forward strand.
GTCCCGCCTATCACCAGGCGGTAGACCGCGGGCGTTCCGCTCAGTTGCACCGCGCCCGCGACGATCTTGGCGTTTTGCCCCAGGTTGGGATGAATGACACCGTACTCGCCCTGGCTGCCCCAGCTCGGGTCGGCTTGACCGTTGCGCCGCAAGCGCAACGCGGCTGGCCCTGGGTTGTTGCCCCCCGTCGCGTTGCCCAATACGACGATGCGCTGATCGGGGAATTGTACAGCGTCCGCAGCCTCGACGGAATTCGCGTTCACGGCCACCGACACGAGTCCGTTCGCACCGAAGGAAGTGTCGGGCTGACCGTCGGGCAGATAGCGACGCACCCACAAACTCTTGTTGGTGGAACCGGCCACGAGCACCTTGTTGTCCGCTTGAGCGATCACGGTCTTGACCTTGTCGTCCACGCCGGAAGCGCCATAGGTGACGAAGCCGGTGCCGTTGAATCCGGTGTCAAGAGCCAGGTTGGAGTCGAGGGCCACCAACTTCATGTCGGCTTTGCCTCCGCCGTCCACGACGGTTCCCGCCATGTACACGCGTCCGTCCGGCGTCGCGGCGAGGGACGAGTGCGTGGAGCCCGTCATGCCGAAGGCCTTGGCCGACTTTTGCTGAAAGCCTGCGGAACTCAACTGTGCAACGGCGGAGGCGTTGTTGGAGGTCCCGAACGCGAACAAGCGGGTGCCGCTCGTGCCTTCGAACGCCGCTACGCCGGTCGACAAGTCCGTGCCGCCCATGTCCAACACCGTGTAGCCGGGTCCCGGACTACCAAAGGCCTGGTCCAGCCCGAGATTCGTCGTGGAGTTCTTGCTCAGAGCGAAGTCGTTGGTGCGATCCGTCGCGAACAGTGCGTGGCCCGTGGAAAGCACGGCAATGCCCCGGGCGATGCCACCCGGAGAACAGGCCGAACAGGGCTTGATCGAGGCTTCGGAATCCACCTTCTTGCCGTCTGCTGCCAGGATGCCGATCAACGGCGCCTGGCTCAAACCGACTTTGTAACCGCCGAAGAGGATGCGGGCGTCCCCTGCCACGCCGATGTCGTAGATTTCGACTTCCTTTTGGCCGAAAGACTGCATGTGAATGCCACTAGAGGCGAAGCCGGTGTCGAGCGAACCGGACTTCTCGGTGATGATAGTGTTGACGCTCGCCTCGTGGTTCAGACTCGCCGAAGTCCCGAGGATCTTCGTCGTGAACGTGCTGCCCACGGCGAGCGGAGCCTTCGCGCTGAGCTGAAGCTCGCCAAAGGTCTCCCCCGCGACAATCGTGAGGCTTTGCGCCGTCAGCCCCGTGGGCGGTGAGCCGAGCGTGACATCCACCGCAGCGGTGAACCCAGCTCCGCGCTGGATCTCGACCGGGAGGAAGTGCGTACCACCCAGACCAATCTGCACCTGCGAGGATAGGATCTGAATGCTGAAGTCGTTGACCAGGCTGCCGTCACTCTCAGCGCTCGCGTCACCTACCGCGCCACCGCTGCCCGCCTGACCGCCCGTTGCGGACCCACTGCTGCCTCCGCTGCCACCGGATCCGGCAGATGCGTCGCTGCCACCGGATCCGGCAGATGCGTCGCTACCACCGGATCCGGCAGATGCGCCGACGCCACCGGACCCCGATGACGCGCCGACGCCAGCGGAACCTGCGCTCGCACCCGCGCCGCTGGCCCCCTGGACCGAAGTGTCCTCGATGCCGACGATGCCCTGACAGGCGACCAGCCAGCCGAGAGCCACCAACCCAGATGGGAAGGCAAGTGTCCTGCGAGTCATGGTCCGAGTGTGTACTCCTCACGCATGGTTGAAGGGGCCCACAGAAAGCATAGAGGCAGACCTCCTGCCCCCGCAAGCTGGTCCATCGACAACACCCGCACGCCCACGCCCGCGCATCGCCCACGCCCGCGCATCGCCCGCGCCCGGGCGCCTCTGAAGCGCGCTTGCCCTTGGTACGATCCGGCCGCCGTCCTTAGTCAGTCGCACTTCGGGTCGGTCCGAAAACTTTGCTGCCTCGCAGCCGGGCGTTGACGCGACGCCCGCGTGGTGAGAGTTCGGTGGCCATGGTCAAGCGTTTCAATCCCAAGAAGGCCCGACGCGACGCGCGTGTGGAGTGGGTGGGTGGAAGATTCTTCACTCGTGAGTTTGTTCGGGGCAGCGATGGGGGCTACCGACCGGAATTGGTGATCTGGGTCGATCCCCGACGCGATGAGATCATTCACCAAGTGATTTCTGACCCGCAGCACGGGATGGTCGCGGTTGCCGATGCGCTGCAGTGGGCCCTTGAGGAACATGCGGGCCCCAGACCGACGCGCGTGCGCGTCGCGCACCGGGATGACGCGGCGGAAATCCGTGCGCGTTTCGGCGCCGGGTTGGAAGTTGTGTGCGCGGCCACTCCAGAGATCGAAGACGTGGCGGAATATCTCCGCGCCCATGAGCAAGAGTTTGACGAAGCTGCGTGGTTTGACGAACTGCCACCGGGCACTCCGGAAGTGCCGGAAATGTTTCACGCGGCGCGCGAGTTGCATGAACTAGCGCCCTGGAAGCTGTTGCGCAACGACAGCTGGCTTCGGGTGGACGTGCCCGACCTCGGTGTTGAGGGTGCTTGCCTTGCGGTACTCGGGTCTGACGGCGAGTACCATGCCGTCGTCCTGTATCCCTCCTACCAGGCATTTCTCAGTTTCATGGATGCCGTGGCGCACGCGCAGAGCCGCGGCGAGCGCTGCGAGGATTGCGGAAGCAGCTGGTTCGCGCTGGAGTTTGAAGACAAAGACAGCGTGCCGCCCCAATGGCTACGCAGCCTGAGCCGGCACGGACTACCGCTTCTCGGACTCAAAGCGTTCCCGCTGCCCGAATTTAAGCGGCGGGACGGCAGCCCCGCACCCATTTCGATCGAGACGCTGAGGATCCTCACGCCGATTGCGTTGGCACTGACCAAGTTCGTGGCTGAACAGAAATCCGCGATTGCGAACGGCACGCCGCTGGCGTTGGAGTTCGAGCATCCGGGCCAGCCAAGGGTTCGGATATGCCTCCCGTATGAGGCGGGGGCTTCAGAGGATGCGGCGCCCGCTGCTCGGCCGACCACGGACGACGTTCACGTGGTCTCCCGCACCGCGCCCGGTGAGCGATCGCCGGCACACGAAATCGACGAGCAACTCTCTCCCGCCCTGCTCGCATTCGCTGCGGCAACCTACCCCATGGAGTTGAAAGCGCTGTTCGCCAAAGTTTTTGACGAGCAAGAGGCACTGGCGGAGTTTGTCACGCCGGTCGCGCTCTACTGTGCGGAATTTGAGGGTCGGCCGGTGTACGAGCACTTTCTGGAGCAAGAGAGCGAGCGCTTGTCCCCGCCAGAGTTGCGCTGGCTCAAGGCGCAGCGCGAGTCGTGGCTGTCCATCTGGGAGGTGACACACGTCAATGCGGGTGAAGGCTTGAGCCTGCGGGACTTGCTGAGCGGCGAGCGCCGCGAGGTGGTGGAGCGGATGGCGTCCCGCAGCTTGTCACCCCGGCAAGTAGTGCTCGGCAGGGTGGCGCAGTACGACGGGGATTCGGTGCTGTGCGGCCTGTATCCGCGAGCGCTAGACCCCGTGCAGGGGGACGCGGCGCTCAAAGCTGCGCGGCGAAAGCTTCGTCTCAAGGAAGACGAGCTGGTAGGACTTGCGAAGCTACGCGGCGCCAAGCCGAGCCTCGCGCTCGTGAGCATCTGGCGAAAAGCGGTCGCTGCCGACGACGCACTTCGAGCGGTGCCGCCGATGCTGCAAAATACAGAGGGAGACCCGCTGCTGCTTACGGTCGATCACTATCGCTTCGATGCGAAGCGGCGGCGTGAAGTCGTGGATGGTCTGCTCAGCATTGATGGGTTGGTTGCGGACGACGCGGACGCGGGCGTGTTTGTCATCCTGTCGGGAAAAGCTGCGGTTGGCCCGGGGAGCCTAATGGTGGGGCGCGTAGAAGTGCGGGACGCCGCACTTCGGGTGGAGACCAACTCCCTGCGTCGCGCCGACATGTTCCGAAGCGCCGTGGAAGCCGCTTTGGGACCACTGGTGACACATCGCCTGCGGGAACACAGTGATCCCGTCTCACAATTTGGGAAACCGTCCAGCGCGGTCCAGCGCTCCAGCGAGCCCACTCCGCCGGAAGTTGCGCAAATGCTCAAAGAGTTTATGGCTGCGCACATCAAGGCCTGGGTGGACGAACCCGTTCCCGCGCTGGGCAACAAGACGCCGCGCGCAGCGATGAAAACCAAGACTGGTCGAGCTGAAGTCGATTTGCTTTTGCGACAGATGGAAACCCTGGAGGCCAGGGGGCCAGCAGAGATGCGCGGGCAGGTCGAGGGCATGCGCCGGGAGCTGGGCTTGATCTAGCGGAGGCCCCGCACCGGGAAGCGCTCATCAGGGTCACTCGATTTCGAATCGCGCGGTGGCGACGAGCTTGTCGCCGAGTTTGACTTCCACGCGGTCCTGTTGCGACGCGCTCAAAATTAGCGTGACCGCCGCTCTCGGCTAGCTCGGCTCAGGGGGACTTCGCCCGTGCACAGCGGGGATTGTCGAGCACGACCGTCACGCCCTGGTTGCTCGGCACCAGGCGATTCCACAACTTGGTGATGCCCTCGTGACCGGTGAACACATCCACGTGTTTGCCCTTGATCTTCAGGCCGCGGTCTTGGGCGATGAAGCATCCGTCGTGGAACGACGTTTCGCTCTCGTCCCGGGGTAAACCGTCGGCCTCGGGAATGTAGATGGTTGTGCCGAGGGGGATCACCGTCGAATCCACCGCCACCGTCAGCAGCGGCGTGATGGCCTTGCCCGTCGCGCCGCGGCCCCAGGGGAACTGCTGCCGATCGAGCTGATCGAAACAGATGCGCTGATTGGTGCGGGGGCAGAGCTGGGCGCATTCACAATCCCGCTTCGCAAAGCTCACAGTCCCGCCCGTGGAGAGAGTGCCGCTGCCCTGCACGCACACCGCGTCGTGGAAGGTCTTGGCGACTTCCTTGATCGTGTTGCACTTTGGATCCTTGAGCGCCACCCGCGGCCCGGTGTAGTCACGCTCCGCCGGGAAGTCGTAGTAGGTGTTGCGGAACTTGCCCAGGATCTTGCCTTCGATCTTGGCCGGCTTGGGCGGAGGTCGGGCGCCGCCACCGGTGATCTGCTTGGCTCCCGTGGCGCGCGACGCCGGCCCCGGGCGCTTTGTGGATTTCGGCGCCACGCCGGGCGAAGCGTTGGTCGGCGTCTTGTAAGCTTCGTCCCACTCTTCTTGATCGTCGGGCCCCGTCAACGGCTCTGCCATCCATGCGGAGCCGGCAGTGCCGCAGCCCATCACGAGCAAGGTCGCTGCGCTCACAGCCATCATGAACGTGCCCCGCGTGCTTACGCCCCGTCGCATCAACTTTCGCCTTCCTCTACCCGAGCGCGTGCGGCGTCGGGATTGCAGCTTCCAGCCGCGTCTCCCGTCACCAGGGACTGCAACTTCAGAGTGTGCTCTACCCAGTGCTCCTTGACGGCAGCGGGCACGGCCGCCTCGTCCAAGACTTCTTTCAAGATCTGCAAGCGGCGCATGAACTGCCCGCCCATGATCGGGTGACGCTTATGGGCCTCCTGCACGCTCTTGCCCGTGTACGGGATCTTCGCGCCCAGATGGCGCGCGGCAAACTCGTATTCCTTTTCCTTCAAGCGGGTCTTGTCCACACCATTGAAGAAGAAGCCGATCATGGTGTCGGCCGTGGTCTTTTCCACGAAACGATCGATGATCTTTCTGAGAATGGGCTCGCCGCCGAGCTCGTCGAATAGGCTCTCTGGCGCCATGCGCCCTAACCTGGCCCCTCCCCCCTCCAAACGCAAATTGTCTGCAAATCCAACGATTATGCCCGTTTCTCGCTCTTTATTGGCCCGCCCCCCGGGGGCGCGCTAGCCCTTGTCCCGTTCCATGCCCGCTCGTCGCCTCTCCGCCTTGTGTCTGATGTCTCTCTGCCTGTGTCTCGGCCCCGGTGCCGGGGACGCCGAAGCCCGCGGCAAAACCACGCTGTCCGCCCAGAAAAAGTCCACGCAGAAGGACAAGAAGAGCAAGGGTGACAAAAAGACGACCGCGAAGAACTCCGCGACCAAAAGCTCCAAGAAGAGCAACAACAAGAAGAGCTCCAAGAAGACGGAGAGCGCCCCGAAGAAGCCCAAGAAGTTTCGCGGCGTTTGCCGGCTGCAGCGCGCCAAGAACTTCTTGAAGCGAGACCGCTTCGTGGTGAACGGACAATTGCGCGCGCAGCCCCATCTGAAGGCGCTGAAGTGGCGCATCGAGCACTACGGCAAGATCGAGGGCGTGCCCTTCGAAAAGCTCAACCCAAGCAGCGCCTACAGCCAAGCCAAGCAGACCCGCTTCATGGGACTTCCCATCCAAGTCCACGAAAAGATCGTGCCCGCGATCAGCTGCGTGGAGAAGCGCATCAAGCTCAATTGCAACGGAAAGAGCCGACGCTATTCAGCCAAGGCCATTGGTGGCTTCCGACAGGCCAACACCTATCGCCAAGGCGAAGTCAGCAATCACTTGTTCGGCATTGCCATCGACATCGATCCTGAAAAAAACCCGTGTTGTGGCTGTGTGGACCCCTGGCCCAATCATCCGTCTTGCAAGAACAAGGACATCAAGGCGGTGATCGACAAAGCCGAACTGACGCAGTGTTGGGTCGACGCCTTCGAACGCTACGGGTTCTATTGGCTCGGGCGCGATGCCTTGGAAGACACCATGCACTTCGAGTTTCTGGGCGACCCCGATCGCATCATCCCGTAACGCGCAGACTGTAAAGTTTCCGCGCAGCTTCAACTTACCGAAAGCACTTACATTTCGGGAGGATCTCCTACCCCCGGCGCGTATACTGCCAGCGTGAGAACCAAAGCCGCGTTGGGTCTGCTTTTTTTAGCGTTTGCTTGTGATTCGTCGACTGCGCCGAAACCCAAACCCTCTGCACCGGCGGTTGCCAACTGGGGCGGCGGCAAAGGCGATGTCGGCAACGAGATCCCCGAAGAGGGCGCGCCAACGTCCGTGCGCAGCTTTGCCGTCGACGACGCCGGCAGCGTGTACCTGCTCGACGCGCTGAACACCCGCATCGCCGGCTACGTAAAAGGCAAGGCCACAGAACCGGTCGCGCTGCCCGCTGGACGCTTCGACGACATTGCGCTCTTGCCCGCGGGTGGCTTCGCGCTTTTGGACAACGAGAAGGGCGCCATCAAATACCTGGACGCAAGCGGCGGCAGCCTCGGCGAAACCGCGCTGCAGCCCCTGGGCGTGCCCGCAGCGCGGGTGACGGCCCTCGAAGTCTCCGACGCGGTCTGGGTCGAAGTCGACGGAGAGTACTCGGTAAAGGTTGCCGACACCGAGGGCAAGACGATCGCTCCAGAGTCAGCGCCCGCCACTCTGCTGCTGAGTGACTTCCACTACAGCCTGCAGCGCAAGACGTCGCAGCTCACGACTTTGTATCGCTCGCCCGCAGAGGGTGGCCCGCGCACCGCACTGGGTCAGGTGGACTTCGGTCAGAGCGCGCTGGAGTGGCGGCTCTTTCAATCCCCGAAGCCTGACGAACTCTGGGTGCTCGCCCGCGTCGCAAAGACCGAAGGCGAAGCTGGGGAAAGCGTGCTCTTCATTCAGGTCGGCACAGACGGCGTCGAGAAGTCGCGCAAGGAGCTTGCCGGGAACGAAGGCGTCGAAGAGAGCTTCCGCTGGGCTCGTTCGGCACCGAACGGCAAGTTGTATTGGATGCGCTTCACCGAAAGTGGCGTGCGCGTGGAAGAGGTGACGCCATGAAACGCCTGTTCACTCGCATCTGCGCACTGCTAGCTCCCCTTGCCATCGGCGTTGCCTGTGCTGGCGCAGACACCGACGAAAACACCGGCACCCAGCAGCTTGCCGAAGTCAACGCGCCGACCAAAGCAGTGTGTTCGATCTTGGTAACCGGCACGGGCAACTTGGACATCGAAAGCGAGTATCTGCCCAACGTGATCGCCTGCGAGGCGTCCGGTTCTGCCGGCCTCGAAACCCTCAAAGCCCAGGCCATCGCCGCCCGCTCCGTCACTTACTACGAGGCGCTTGGCGACGGCTCGATCTGCGACAGCCAGGGATGCCAGGTCATGAGCTGCGGCCGCAAACCCAGCGCCTTGCACTACCAAGCGGTGCAAGAGACCGCCTACCAGTACCTGACCCACTCGGGCCTGGTCACCTACGGCTTTTACGTATCCGGCGACGCGAGTCCGGATTCAACCAGCTGCGTTGGCAAGTCCAGCGTCAACATCGAGAAGTACATCACCTACAACGACGGGCTGTCCGGCGCGTCTGTGAAGATGTCGAAGCTCGGCTACATCCCCAAAGGCGGCGGCGTCTTCGGACAGAACCGTGGCTGCATGTCCCAGAACGGCTCCGTATGTCTTGAGAAACAGGGCAAGAGCCACTTGGACATCCTGCGCTTCTATTACGGAGCAGACATCGAAGTGCGAACGGGCGTGGCCTGCAGTGGCGCCCCCCCACCGCCGGCGCCAACACCGGAGCCACCGACCACTGAGCCGCCGCCAGCGTCCGGCGCGCTGGCGCCGATGACCCGGGAAGAGATCATCAGCATCGCGGCAAGCGGCATGGGCTATTCGTATCGCTGGGGCGGAGCCACCTGGGATCCCAGCGGTCCAAACTTCCCCGGCGTCTGTCACAAAGCCTGCCTGGAGCCTTCCTGTCACAGCGCAAGCAAGGGTGGGCCCGAGTGGGGCATGGACTGCTCCGGCTTCGTGCAACAAGTGTGGCAGGCCCCGCGCCCCAATCCCGTCAATCGCGAGCTGGGCAACGAGCGCTACAGCACCCACAATTTCCGCAACGAAGAGAAGGACTGGTTCCGCTTGGGCAGCCGCGACGAGATGGAACGCGGCGACGCCCTGGTCTACCGCGGCAAGAGTGGCGGACACATCGTGCTGTTCGAGAAGTGGCTCAACAACGGACAGGCGCTTGTCTACGAATGCGCTAGCTGCAACACCGGTTGTGTTCACCGGGCGCGATCCATCGGCGCCGCGTACATTCCCATCCGTCGCAAGCTCGTCAACGACGTCGAAGAAAAGGAACTCGAGGGCGAGCTAGAGACCGCAAGCTGCGAAGAGATCTCCGGCTTCGCCCGGGACCCAGCCAATCCCGAGACCTCACTGGAAGTCGCCATCACCACGGACCGTCCGCTGCCGGAAAATGCGCAGACTCAGTCTCAAGAAGCGCCGCCCCAGGTGCTGCTCACCCTCAAGGCCAATCACAAACGCCCGGACCTGTGTCCCAAAGGCGGCTCGTGTTTCCACGGTTTCATCGCAGCGCCGCCCGAAGAGCTACTCGATGGCTTGTCGCACCGCGTGTACGTATACGCGCTTGGCGCCGGCCTCGAAAAGCCGCGCTTGCTGGGCGGGTCACCCCGCAGCCTCAAGTGTGATCCGCCCACCGTCGGCACCTGTGAGCACAGCCCCTGCACCGAAGGCGCCGCCCTCGATCCAACCTGCGACAATTGCGTGAACTGGATCTGCCTCGAGATCCCCGAATGCTGCACATCCAACTGGGACGCGGCTTGCGTGGAGCGCGTGGCAACACTTCCGGGCAGCGCCTGCACCGGCCTCTGCGCCGGTGGCGCCAACAGCTGCGGGCACTCAGAGTGCGCCGAAGGTGGCGCCTTGCCAACCACCTGCTCTAGCTGCGCCGACGCCGTGTGCAAACGCGATCCCTTCTGCTGCAATCACTCCTGGGACCTGATCTGCGCCGGGGAAGCCAAAGAAAACGCCTTCTGCTCCTGCCAGTGAGGCGACGCTGCGGCGGGCATGTCTGACCCGCCCAGCATCAACCCCTGCTCGAGTTTCTGCCTTTGGTTTTTGGGTCGTGGCACTGTGCGACCCAAGGGCGCTAATCCCGCCCGGCAGCCCGCGGCAGCTGAGGCAACGTCGTGGTGACGCCGCTTTGAGGCGAGGCATCATCCCGCACAGCCACGGGCCCCGGCGCCAACGGCCGATACAGCGCGCGCACCCCGGAGATGACGCAACACACCGATTCGTAGCGCCGCACCAGCTCGCTCTTCTGGATCGAACCGTCCGCCGCGTATTTGGCGCGCTGACAGTCCGAGCAGGCCCACTCCCATACCTCCAAATCGGCAACCAAACACACCGGACAACGCTGCGCCCCCAATTCCATTCCCGGAGCCAATGCAGGAACGGGGCCATGGGCAGATCCGCGAAAAATCACGCGGTCATCGATTTCTCGGGGGACAAGTTTGTAGACTCGAAACCCCTCGGCGCAGGCAACGTCCGACAGTTCCGGGTTCCCTCAGCGCATGCCAATCAGGCGCGCGCGCAGCTCGGGGTCGTCTGGGTCTAAGGTCTCCGCCTCTTTCCAGGCGGCGATGGCTGCGGTGCGCTGTCCGGCCTTGAGCAGGGCGTCGCCGAGCAAGACGCGATAGCGGATATTGCCCGGCGCGATCTTCACGCTGCGCCGTGCCCAAATGGCGGCGGCCTCGCCCTTGTCCAGCTTGGAAAGCGCCGTAGCGACGCCGGCGGCGGCACGGGCCTCGTCTGGCGCCAATACAAATGCCCGTCGCGCGAAACGCTCTTGGGCGTAGTAGTCCTGGCGGCGCTGGGCCTTGTCGGCCAAGGCCAGCTGCGTCTTTGCAAGACTGGCGCGGCCGGAGTCGTCATTGAGCGGCAGGCCGTTTCCCCGCATCAGCGGGTCCCGTGCGTCGTCGAATTTGCCAATCATGGTCAGGGCATCCGCAAACGCCAGCAGGGCGCCGCGGTCCTCGGCAGAAAGCTTCAGCGCAGCTCGCGCTGCATCGGCCGCGCCACGACCATCCCGGCGCATGAGCAAGGTGCGCGCAAGCTCCACGTGTGCCTGCATGTTGGATGCGTCGAAACGGATCGCGCGACAGTAGGCACGCTGCGTCTCTTCCAAATCACCGCGAACCAGCGCCTTGCGCGCGGCTCGCAACTGCGAATAGGCCGCACCCGGATAAACCCCAGGGGGTGGCTCCGTCGTGGCGAGCAGCTTGGCACAAGTGGGCGCTGCTTCCAGGGGCTCCGCGTCGGTGTCGGATAGGGCGGGCTTCGTGGGCGCGGCAGACGCAGCGGGAGAAGCGGAGGGCGCAGCGGAGGCCAACGCGGGGACAGAGCTGCCCCCGACGCTCGCAGTCGGCGCCGCGGACGTCGACGCCACAGCTGATTTGCCCGCCTCGGCCCCGGGCTTTGGCCGCGTCTTCACGAACCAAATCACGAACGCGGTCACGATCACAATCTGTACGCCGGCGAGCAGCGCCAGCTGCCAAGGCTTGAGCCCAAAGGGACCGCGGCCTCGCTTCAAATCTTTTGCGGCCCGATCCAGGTCGCGCCCAATGGCCTGGGCCCCCGCATCAGGATCCGCGATGCTCTCCCGTGGCGACGGTTTGCGCGCTTCTTGGGGCGGAATGCTTGGCGGGATGGGTGGCGGTTCGGCATCCGCGGAGTTCAGAGCGACGTCCACGGTGGACATGATGTTCGCCGTGGCGGGCTGCTCCACGGGCTCCACACGCACGCGCCCGGAGGACAGCACCAAGAGCGCCGCAAGCGCGGTGGGCCCTTCGAGCACGCGGGCGCTGCCGTCGAGCAAATGGCACATGCTGCCCACGATCAGTTGCTCAGACACGTCGACCTGGATATGCGCCCGCGGATTGGTCACGGTCATGCGCACCGTGCGCGTCGACGCAGCGATGGCTCGCAAGATCCGCGCGGGCCCCATGATCTCCAGACGCGTATCGAACGCCACGCCAGCACTGGCCCGCTGACGCGCGGATTGCTCTGGCTCGGCCAATTGCGCCAGCGTCCCGAGGATCCGATCCACTCCCGCGATGGGCGAGTCTTCGGTCCAAACCTCGTTCCAACGCACGACGAGCAACGCCGACCACTTCAAGCGCGAGTCGCTGCGCAAGCGGCGCATCAGCTGGTAGCCCTTGCCTCGCGCGTGCTCTTCGCCCACAAGCAAGATGCCCGGATCGAGTTGTCGCAAACGCGCGAAGCGCACGTCGCTGGGGTCGAGATCCGATACCACCAGCGTCACACCGCGATCTCGCAGCTCTCGGGCTACCGCGTCGGCCCGGGCGGCGTCGTCGTCCGCCAGCAAGATGCGCATGCCAGCGATGTCTTCTTCGCCAGCGTTGCTCACGGCATCGTCACCGCCCAAGAGCTGGATCGTGCCGCCCGCATGCTCGTCAAACTCCCAGCGCAGCGCTTCGGCCATCACCACTTGGCTGCGTACGCGGTCGACGAAGTCTTCGATGGCCTCGGTCAAGGGTCGCCCGGCGCCGAGCACGAGCCGCAGAGTTTCGGTGTCGTCTCCGGCGCCCGTATGCACGCTCAGAATGCCGGTTTTGAGCTGCTTGGTGAGGGCGCGCACCAGCTCTTCCAGCGTCGACTCCCCAATGTCGCCAAGCTCCGACCCCCCGCGGTCCGGGATTTCGCGAGCCAGGCGGGCGATGCGTTCGGCAATGGCGTCCACGCTGGCCGACTTGGGGATCACCGCCGCGGCACCATGACGAAACGCACGCAAACGCGCTTCGAGTGCCGAATCGTCACTGAGTAGCGCGACGGGCACGACGGACGTATGCGGCGAGTTTGCGAGCTGCGCTAAGACTCCGAGTCCGCCTTCTTTTGCCGCATCCCCAACGAGCACCACCAGGTCCGGCGCGGCGACCACCACTGCGTCTACGGCATCGTCGGCACTGCAAGTCTCGACGTATAGCTTGTGGCGTACGAGCGCTGGCTCAAGGGCTTCGAGCAGCGCGGGCGGCGCCGCGACAAAGAGCACAGCGGGATCCGCCCCGGCACCCGACGCGTTTCGTGGGCGCATCGAGAGCGGGCGCAATGTGGGCGGCCGGCGGGAGGGATTGGGCGGGCGCGACCGACTCGCGGTGGTGTGTAAGAAGTCCGCAGCTGGCCGGGTGGGCGCCTCGTCTCCGAAGCCGCCACTGAGGGTCGACATGGGCGGACGCACGGTTTTTGCGACGTGCGATACCTTCTGCGGCGGCGCCGGACGCACCCTCTTGTCGTCAGACTGACTCCCGCGCTCAGAAGGCGGCGGAGGCAACAGCCCGCTCGACCGCTCGTCGTCGGCGCCCATGCGCAATATCATCGCGGGTTTTCGCCAAACGGGCCAGAGATTCGCGGCAGCGTCGCGGCGCTATGCGCCGGTAACTGCACGGGAAATCTCCGAGCAGTGAGTCTGAGCGGCAAAAGCGGCCAACGAAGCTGCAGCGCCACTTAATGAAGCGCCCTCAATCCGCTGCAAGCACCCTCAGCAAATGTGCATGTAGGTGTGCGTTGGAAACGACCACGTGCCCATTCGAAAGGTCCGGCGCGCCGCCCGCCAGGTCCGTCACCTGGGCGCCGGCTCCCAGGGCGATGGCCACACCCGCGGCCAAATCCCACGTCGACAGCTTGCGTTCCCAAAAGGCGTCGTAGGTTCCGTCAGCCACCAGGCACACGTCGATGGACGCTGAGCCGCAACGACGCACGCCCTGCACGCGCTTCTTCACCGCAATAAAACTATCAAAGTTGTTGTCGGGCGCAGCGTCGCGCTTTCGTGGAAACCCCGTCGCGACCAGCGCACTGCCAAAGTCCGTACGCCTACTGACCCGACAGGGCTCCGCATTGCGATAGGCACACTGCTCCGCGACGCCGTGCCACTCGATGCCAAGGGCGGGCGCGGTCACAGCGCCAAGCAGCGCACGGGAAGCGGACATCAGCCCAATGCTGACGGCCCAGAACGGATGCCCGTGAGCGTAGTTCGCCGTGCCGTCTATGGGGTCGCAGTACCACACCGGCCCTTCGCCGACGTTTCCCCCTTCTTCTTCGCCGAAGACGGGGATCTGCGGCGTCTGCTTTGAAAGCAGCTCCCGTACGAGGCGCTCCGTGGACAGATCGAATTCCGTGACCAGATCTTTCTCGCCCTTTTCCGTGATTCTATGGGGCTTGCGGTAGCCGCTCAGGGCGAGGGCGCCGGCCTGCCGCGCCACCATCAGAGCGACCTGCGCTAGGCGCAGTGCATCGTCGGCGTCGAAGGGTGCAGTGCGGCTCACGCCGCGTGGCACTTCTTGTATTTCTTGCCGCTGCCGCAGGGACACGGGTCGTTGCGTCCGACCTTCGGCTCTTCACGCTTCACGGGCGGCCCGGCGATCTGCTCGCCGTCGGCGAAGAGCCACTTGTCGCCGTGTTTTTCGAAGGTCGCTCGCTCACGATGTTCGACGACGACGTTCTTCACCTTGTACTTCGCCAAGAACTCGACAGTGCCTTCGCTGTCGCCTTCGCCGCCGCCTTCAGTGGCAAGCACTTCCAGGCTAAGCCACTCGCTCTGTTTGCTCCACTGCGCGGTGCTCTCGCGATCGACGTCCGCGCCGGCCTCTTCGGTGTGGGATTCCATGATGAAATCCACTTCTTCGAGGGCGTAGGCGGCGTAGCGCGCGCGCATCAGCTCTTCGGCTGTCTTCGCGAGCTTCTTCCCTTTGATGATGGGCAGACAGTGAGTCTCGGTGCTGTCACCTATTCCGCATACACAAGGCAAAGCGAATCTCCTTCAGTTGGGCTCTTGGCGCTCTAGGGCGCGCACGAGCTTGTCGTGGATGCCACCGAACGCGCCGTTCGACAAGAGGGCAATTGCATCCCCGGGTTGCGCGCGCCCCACCAGCTGGATCAGGATGTCATCGAGGGCTCGATGTGCCGTCGCCACTTTGCCCTGACCCCGGAGCGCAGCCGCAATTTTCTCCGTATCGAGGCGCTCGTCCGCGGGCAGCTCGCGCCCCAGCGGCGCCAGATGGATCTCGTCTGCCGCGCCCCAACACGATTCGTACGCAGCTTGGTGGATGTTACGACAAGCGGTGGCACTGCGTGGTTCAAAAACGGCGAAGAGCCGCGCGCTCGGGTGCTTCTGACGAAACGCCAGCAGCGTCTCGTGCACAGCGGTGGGGTGGTGCGCGAAGTCGTCGTAGACGAAGATCCCCCGGGGCTGCGCGATCAAATCCTGGCGGCGTCCCACACCGGCGAAGCTAGCCAGCGCCGAGCCCAGCACGTCCAAGCGCGCGCCGTAGCCTTGGGCCACCGCGCCAACGGCCGCCAAGGCGTTCTTCAAATTGTGGCGCCCCGCCGCGGCGAGGGTGCAGCGACCGCAGGCCACACCGCCGGCGAACAGCTCGAAGAGCGTGCCTTTTGCGTCGCTGGTCACCGGCGCGGCCAGCCAATGCGGGGAATGGCCGTGGGTCTCTTCGCCTTGCAGCGCGAACCACGCGACTTCCGCCACTGCATGTTTCGTTACGATGTCCACCACCCGGCGATCCGCGGCGTTGGCCACGATCAGCCCGGTCTTGGGCATGCCGGCTACAAAACGGCGAAACGCTTCCAGGTAGCTTTCTTCCGTCGGGTAGATGTCGATGTGGTCGTGCTCGATGCTGGTGATGATGGCGACGTCGGCCTGGTAGTGCAGGAACTTCGCGGTCTTCTCGAAGTAGGCCGTGTCGTATTCATCGCCTTCGATCACGAAGGGCTGTGAGCGCAGCTGCCCGTCGCTGGTCAGACGCCGCGGCCCCAGGTGGGGCGCGCGGAAGCTGGTGCTGAAGTTCTTGGGCAGACCGCCGATCAGAAAACCCGGATTGCGTCCCGCTGCCTCGAGCAGATGCGCCGCCATGGCGCTGGTCGTAGTCTTGCCATGGGTGCCGGCGACGACCAGCGGCGAGGTTCTCGGAAACACGAGCCGCTGCAGCGCGCCGGCGATATGCGTCACGTCCATGTTGGCCTCAAACGCGGCCGTGGCTTCCGGGTTGTTCTTGCGACAGACGTTGCCCACGACGACCAAGTCCGGAGCGGGACGCCGTTCACGCCCCGTGGGCGTGCCTGGGCGTTCCGAGTCCCCGCGGGGACCGCAATACAAATGCTCCGCGTCGAAGCCCTGTAGGCAGCGCACACCCCAGCGCTCCAGGGCGGGGCCCATGGGAGGATCGAAGGCAACGTCGCTGCCCGTGACGTCGTGGCCCATGCTCTTGAGCAGCCCGGCGAGGCTGCCCATGCCGGTTCCAGCGACTGCGATCACGTGAACGTGCATGTCTCGCCTCGGCCTTGCTTCACATTTGTTCCGGCGCTTCGATGCCAAGCAACGAGAGGCCTGACGCCAGCACCCGCGCGGAGAGATCCGACAGCGCCAGGCGCGACGCTTTTTCCGCTTCGGTATCCGCTTTAAGCACGGGGCAAGTCTCGTAGAACGACATGAACGTCGTCGCGAGCTCATACAGGTACGTGCACAATTTGTGCGGTTGCAGGGTCGTCTCCACTTCCTGCACCACTGTCGGATACGCCAACAACTGAAGCGCAAGCGCGCGCTCCTGAGGCGCGACGATGCGGACGTCCGTTCCGCTTGGAGCGTCAGCACCCGCTTTGCGAAAAATGGAGCGAATGCGTGCGTGAGCGTACTGCAAATACGGCGCCGTATTGCCCTCAAAGGAGAGCATGCGCGCGTAGTCGAAGGTGTAGTCTTTGATGCGGTCGCTGGAGAGGTCCGCGTACTTCACGGCGCCGATGCCGACGGCGTTTGCAATCGCGCTGCGCTGGCCTGCGTCCAAGTCCGGGTTCTTTTCGAGCACCACGGCCTCGGCACGGGTCACGGCTTCCTGCAGCAGGTCGATCAGGCGCGTGGTCTCGCCGGCGCGGGTCTTGAACATCTTGCCGTCGGCGCCGAGCACCGATCCGAAGTTCACGTGCTCCGCCCGCAGCGGCGGCACCAGCCAGCCGGCCATCTCCGCAGTCTTGAACACCATGGCCAAATGTTGCGACTGCGGGGTGCCCACCACATAGAGCAGGCGCGTGCCCTTCAGCTTTTCGATGCGGTAGCGGATGGCCGCCATATCCGTGGTGGCGTAGCCGTAGCCACCGTCCTGTTTCTTGATGATCAACGGCAGCGGCGCGTCATCGCGCCCCTTGAAGCCCTCGGGAAAGACGCAGATAGCGCCGTCGCTTTCGACCGCGAGCCCAATGCGCTGCAAGCGCTCGATGGTCGACGCCAGCATCGGGTTGTACAGGCTCTCCCCCGCGATGTGCGCGTTGTCCAGGCCGACGCCAAGCAACTCATACACGCTGGCAAAGTAGCGCTTAGACGCGTCCACCAGCTTGCGCCACAGCGCCAAGGTATCGTCGTCCCCCGCTTGCAACATGACCACGCGCTTGCGCGCGCGATCCGCAAAGGCCGGATCGCCATCGAATTTCTCGCGCGCAGCCTTGTAGAACGCGTTTAAATCCGAAACAGAGTGTTGCTCGGCTTCCGCGCCGCCATCGAGCAGATGCTCGATCAACATACCGAAGGGCGTGCCCCAATCGCCCAGATGGTTCTGGCGGATCACCTTGTGACCGCGAGCCTCGAAGACCCGCGCCAACGCATCGCCGATGATCGTGCTGCGCATATTGCCGACGTGCATCTCTTTGGCGACGTTCGGGGACGAATAGTCGATGACCACGGTGTCCGGCGACTCAGCCGGCGTGACGCCGACACCAGCAGCGTCGAATACCGCGCTGAGCTGCGCTGCGAGGTAGTCCGCGCGGATCGTGACGTTGATGAATCCGGGCCCGGCGATCTCGGTCTGCTCGATGGCGTCGCCGGCGGAAAGATGCTCGACGATTTTGGCGGCGACGTCCCGCGGCTTCTGCTGCAGGCGCTTCGCCAAGCCCAACGCGGCGTTGATCTGAAAATCCGCGAATTGGCTGGGACGCAGCATCGGGTCCACGTCTGAGTACGCATCGCCAAACGCCGCCACGATGGCGGCGCGGAACACTGGCTGCAATTGCACGATGGGGTCGGCCATGGCTGCGGCGAACGCTGTGGGCAGCGCGACGGAAAGTCAACGAAAACGAACTTGGGCGACAGCGCATGGCGGGCGGGCGCTGCGTCAAGTCGATGGCGGGCGCTGCGTCGAGTCGATTGCAGACGGGCTTGCCCGCGCTCAAAAGCCGCCGACGACCTGGGCGCCCGCTCCGTTCGCCGTGCCATACGGCGCAACCGCCCAACTGACACCAGCGTCCGAAGCGCCCGCCCCAACGGACTGATAGTGCAGCAGCACCGGCAACCCAAAGCCGACGCCAAAGCCGAGCCCTGCGCCGACGACGACGTCGCTCAGGTAGTGGCGATCGGCGACGATCCGCGAATAGCCGATCAATGCGGTCATCCCGACGTTGACGCTACACGCCAGGACGTCTGGGGCGCCTCCTCCGTAGAGCGGTAGATTCAGGTGGTGCGCGCAGATCAGGCCGGCGCCCACCC
Organism: uncultured Myxococcales bacterium; assembly: GCA_937872925.1. GTDB lineage: Bacteria > Myxococcota_A > Polyangia > Polyangiales > Polyangiaceae > JACKEA01. The sequence continues at coordinate 78,279 of CALMUT010000079.1, forward strand.
CGGCTGAAGAGGTGTGCCCGCTGGGGAAGCTAGCGAAGGAGCCACGAAAACAAACCTGGTTGTATTCTCCGTCCTGCTCGCACTCGGACACATCAGGGCGCTCGCGCGCGATGAAGCGATGGCCGGCACGGGTCAGCAATCCTACGAGACCGACAGCTTGGATGTTCATGGCCGTCACCTGCCACGCCACGTCGAGATTGCCGCGATCCGTTGCCAGCGGCGTGACGATGCCGTCCAAGATCGCCCAGGCTGGCGGCACGAGAAACAAATAGTCGCCGAAGTCTGCCGCTCGATTGCGCGCAGTGGCGGTTGAGCCCACCAAAGGCCGACGCACCGCACCATCCAAGACGATGCCCCCGGACCAGTTAGATTCCGACGGCTTCGTCGCTTCGAGCTCGACCACGTAGTAGGCCCCCACGATCGCCGCCGTGGCCGCGTACTCGACCAGGTCAAATCGACGCCACTCGTCCTTCCATATCAGGCGATGTTCCGTGCTCGCTGCGGACTGCGCTTCCGCAGCCTGGGCCGGCGCAGCAAACGCCAGCGCTAGGATCATGGCCCGCCTTGTTGTTCCGACCGTCAAGCGCACTCAGGTCAGCCATATCAGGCGACGTCCGCGTGCCAAGGAGAATTTCGGCACTGCGCCGATCGCCGATGCGCGGCGGCGAACTTGCTGCCGAAGTCCGCTCTCCTTGACACACCGATTGGCGGCCGTCAGAGGTGGCTACTCGCCGTCGGAATCCCAGTCGTCGCCCATGTCGTCGAAGGCGTCCAGGCCGTCGTCCATGGGCTCGCCGGGCGGTCCGCCCATGGGGCCACCTTTGCCGCCGGGTCCACCGCGCCCGCGGGCGCCGCGACCACCGCGACCACCGCGCATTTCACCCATGCGCTTCATCTGTTCGGCCAACTTAGTGCGTTGGTCCGCTGTGAGCACGGCGAGCAGCTCGTTGGCGTGCGCCACGTGCTTCTTCGTGTCCGGCGCCTTGCGCGCAGGGGACAGTTCGAGGGTCTTGGGGTCGAAGGTGTCCTTCTCGAAGGCAGCGAGAACCGCGTCGCTGGTCTTCTTCATGGCATCGCGTTTTGCCTGCAGCTCGGTCTCACTCGGGCGCTCTGACTCCATCTTGGCTTTGATGGCTTCCACCTTCTTTTGCTGCGCGTCGTCGAGATCGAGACGGCCCAGCATGCGATCTAAACCGAAGTTGCCGCCGTGAAACATTCCGCCACCGCGGCCGGCACGGCCGCCCGGACCGCCACGACCACCGCGGCCCTTGCGTGCGAAGCCCTTGCCCTTCTTGCTGTCCCCGTCCTCGACGGCCTTGTCGCCTTCGGCCTTGTCGCCTTCAGCCTTCTTTTGCGCCATGCGCTCGTCGCGCGCAGCGTGCTGCTTCTTCACCGCGTCCACGGCAGCCTTGCGCTGCGCTGGATCTAAAGCCGCGTGCAGATCGCCCAGCAACTTTTGCTGCGCCTCTTTTTGTTCCGCCATCTTCTTTTCCATGGCGGATTTGTCTTCATCAAACTTCGCGCTATCCAGCTTGCCGGCTTCAATGCCGGCAATCATGGCGGCCTGCCTGCTCTTGGCAGCCTCCATCCTGCTTTCGTCACGCTTGCGCTCGGGCTGAAGCTTTTCGAGCTCCGCCACCTTCTCGGCTGGCAAGCCGATGTCGTTCAGGGCGGCGTTGTACAGCGCGTGCACCACTCCGCCGCCGCGCATGCCGCGCTTGCCGCGCTTGCCCTTCTTGTCGGGTGTTGCTTCCGAGGTCGGGGTGGTCTGCGTCGACGCGACCGGGCTCGCCGCACTCGCGGCTCCCGCGGCGCCCTCGGGTGCTTTCTCGCAGCCCTGGGGCAGCAGCAGAGTCAGTGACAATAGGGCGAAAGTCGAGGTGCGAAGAGTCATGGCTTGCGTAGCTCCAATGCTGGGATCTGCGTGATCCTTAGCTCCGACGCCGGCGGGGAGGAAACCCTACGCAAATAGTTCCGCCCGGCCCCTCAGCTCGGCCAATTGAGCCGCGTTTCCCGCGAGTTGCAGCAGGGCTGGCTCCTGCAATTGGCGTCCAGCCGCCCTCATCCGAACTGCGCGGGAGGCGTGATCCCGCTCCGGACAGGGCCCCGACCCCAAAAAAGCTCAAGGCAAGCTCCGTGCAGGTGGCGAAGGAATGTGGGCTGGCAGCGCGCGCTCCGCTCCGTGGAGGGATCCGGGCCGCCAGCGCGAAACGCGCGGCGGATGGAACCCCGCTGCCCTGCTATTGTCACGGGTCAGGAGACCACGATGCAGCAGCTTTGGCAGATCCCCCTGGTCGCAGTTTCCGTTCTGGCATTGGTGGCCTGCGGGGGTTCGGATTCGAACGCACCAGCGGGCAGTGGCGGCTCCGGAGGCGGCGCGAGCGGCAGCAGCGGCAGCGGCGGCAGCGCGGGAAGTTCGAGCGGCGGCGCTGCGGGCACAAACACGGGCGGCTTGGGTGGTAGCGGCAACAGCAGCGGCACGGGCGGCACGGGTGCGGTCGGCACGCAGCTCGAGGGTTACGGCACCAAGAGCAGCTTCGGTGCCGGCGCGGGTTCGGAGAGCTGCGTCGTCAAGAACACGAACGACGCGGGCCCTGACTCGTTTCGCGACTGCATCGAAAACCGCAACGGCCCGGTGGCGAACCCGACGCCGCGGGTGGTCACCTTCGCCGTCAGCGGCACCATCACGTTGCTGAGCGACGTGCGTTTACGCCAGCCATTTTTGAGCGTGGACGGGCTTTCGGCACCTGCGCCGGGCATCACCATCGCGAAGCAAGGCAGCGGGCTCGACGGCGAAACGGGCATCAGCACTTGGAAGGGCAACAACACCTGCGGCCACGACGTGTTGGTGCAGGGCCTGCGCTTCAAAGGCACCTGGCCGCGTAACACGGAAACGCACAACCAGAACGCCGGCAACATGTCCATCGACGGCGAAGACTTGCCCGGCTGCCTCAAGAACGTGGTGCTGTGGCGCAATACCTACGTAAGCGCCCAAGACTCCGGTGGCGACATGTGGGGTTCGATGCAGGACGTTACCTTCGCCTACAACTTGGTGATCTACAGCCTGCATCCGCAGTCCATTTCGCACTCCCCGGGAGACACTCCCGGTCAAGAAGGCCAGCGCATCAGCGTGCACCACAACGTGTACGCCCACGTGCACGAACGCATTCCAAACGTACGCGGCAACATCTGGGACGCAAACATCGAGCAGAACATCTTCCACCGCTGGGCCGCCTTTGGTTTTGGCGGTGGCTACGCCACGCAGTTTCGCTGCCGCGGCACGGGCTGCCCCATGCGCATCAATCTGCTCGAAAACCACTACACCTCGAGCGGCACCGCCCTCGACCACGCGCTGGACTTCAACGATAGCGCGGATCCGGCGCAGGTCTTCAGTTCCGGCAATCGTTTCCCAAGCGAAGAGACGGAAAACGGGACGGCGCCGAGCGCGTTTCCCCGTACGGATAGCGTGACGCTGCTCGCAGACGGTGCGGTCGCGACGCAGATGTTGCCCCTCGTCGGGCAACCCTCGCGCACTGCAGAAGAGACGGCGGTGCTCGCAGAGATCCAGACCGCACTCGCTGCAGAAGTCGGCAAGTAGCCGCATCGCGGCGTGCGGCAAGCCGCCAGCGCGAACGCAAACGCAAACCCCAGGCCGGTTTGCCCGGGCGATGGTCCGCGACAGTCCCGAGCCACTCACCCGCGCGCGCGTTTTTGCGCTACACTATTCCCTAATGCCTTCTTCCTTGACCGCGCGTGGGGCCGGCATTGCCCTTGCGCTCAGTACTCTGATCTTGATGGTGACGCGTTGTGGCGGGGACGATTTCAGCGAAGGCAATCCCCCCGGAGCAGACGCCCCCATCGATGCGCCCGCGACTGACAGCGGCGTGCCCGGCTGCCCCAACGGCAGCAAGCTATGCGCGGGAAACTGCGTGCCCTTCGACGACCCGGATTTCGGCTGCGGAGAGCCGGTGTGCAACCCGTGCCCGAGCCTGAACGGCAAAACGTTCTGCAACAACGGCTGCCAGATCAACTGCGACGCCGGCTTCGACGACTGCGACCAGTCGACCGCAAACGGTTGCGAAACGTACACTAAATTCGACCCGACGAACTGCGGCGCTTGCGGCAAGAAGTGCAACCCCGGCCAGAGCTGCGTCGATGGCAGCTGCATCGACACGGGTTGCCCCTCCGGTCAGGTCACTTGCACCGTGGGAGGCCAATGCATTTCCCTAGGCACCACGGAGAACTGCGCGCATTGCTCGGACAACTGCGGACGCCCCAACACGCAGGCTGCCTGTGAACAGGGCAAGTGTGTGGTCAAAGGCTGCAGTCCCGGCTTTGCCGACTGCGACGACGATCCCAAGAACGGCTGCGAGGCGAATTTGCAGACCAGCGGTGCTCACTGCGGCGTGTGCAAGCACAAATGTGACACCTCGAACGCCATCTCGACCGAGTGCGCCGCCGGCAAGTGCGTGCCCGACTGCCAGCGAGGTTCCGACGCGTACTTTGGCGATTGCAACACCCCGGCGCCGCCCGCCTCCGATGACGGATGCGAGACGAACCTAAAACAGGACGGTAACTGCGGCGGCTGCGGGCTGACCTGCCAACCCGGGCTCGTCTGCGGCATCCAGAGCGCGCCCTGGCCGCGCTGCGTTTGCGAGCAAGACAAGCAGTGCCTGGCACAGATTGCGGTCCAACCGAGTCTCCCGACGGCGTGCAACGAAGCAGCGGGCAACTGCAACTGCCCCGGCACCGGGCCATGCTCCCTTGGCGAGGTCTGCGTTGGCAACGCCGCGCAGCTGGTATGTGACTGTGGAGGCAAGAAGTGCAAGGGTGCCGAACACTGCTGCAACGGCGCGTGCATTGCGGTGCTCACAGATCCGCAGAACTGCGGCACTTGCGGCATTGCCTGTGGCCTAGGCAAGAAGTGCGTCGGCGGCAGCTGCGTCGCAGGGCTGTAGCGAACTCTCCGCGTCAATCCGGCGCGACGCGGCGCGCTGGGACGACGCGGCGCGCTGGGACGACGCGGCGCGCTGGGACGACGCGGCGCCGCGTCAATCCGGCGTCAGCACGATCTTGCCGACGTTCTTTCCGAACTCGAGCTCACCGTGGGCGTCTGCGGCTTTCGAGAATGGGTAGCTGCCGCCGATCACCGGATCGATCTTGCCGTCGGCGTAGTGCTGCATGATCGCCTTCAGGGAACGCTCCATCAGTGCGCGCTCCCCGAATAGGTGTCCCATGTTGACTCCAGACACAGTGCGGTTGTCGTTCATCAGCTTCATGGGGGAGAAACGTGGCACCTTGGCGAGCTGAGTCAAAACGTTGAACAGGTTGCGCTTGCCGCCGGTGTTGGCATTCGCCAATCCGAAGGCGATCAACATGCCCGTGGGCGCGAGCAGCTTGTAACCCTTCTTCCAGTCGCCGCCGCCCAGGGGGTCGAGCACTAGGTCCACCCCGCGCCCATCGGTCAAACGCCGCACTTCTTCGACGTAGTCTTTGCTGCGATAGTCGATGGGATGGTCGCAACCTTGCTCGCGGATGGCGTCGTGCTTCTTCGCCGACGCCGTGCCGTAGGTGACGACACCGGGAACCGTGCGACACAGCTGCAGTGCCGCCGTGCCCACGCCGCCGGCGGCCATGTGGATGAGCACGTGCTCCCCCGAGCGAATGCGCGCGATGCCGAACAACATGTGATACGCGGTCAAGTACGTCACGGGCAGGCCCGCAGCGGACTCGAAACTCATCTTGTCGGGGATCGGAATGACTTGATCCGCCGTCACGCACACCATGCTGGCGTGCGCGCCAAACTTGGACAGGAACAGCACGCGGGTGCCTTCTTTCAAGTCCGTGACGCCCTTGCCGATCTTGTCCACGACACCGGCGCCTTCGTAGCCAACGACGCAGGGCGGTTTGGGTGCGTCCGGGTACAGCCCCTGACGCGCCATGACTTCGGCGAAATTGAGCCCGGCAGCATGCACCTTGATCCGCACTTCGCCCGGCGCCGGCTCCGGATCGGGCATGTCTTTGACTTGCAGCACGCCGGGCCCGCCGTGGCGCGTGATGGTAATCGCTTGCATCTGCTTCCCCTTTTCTAAGGCGAGCGAACGTAAGGACATCTGATGCGATGTCGAGGGCTAATTCGCCAACGCCTCGCATTTTGCCGCGGGCACGCAGCTCGTCGCAGCGCCCTGCTAGACCGTTGCGCTCTTCCCAGACGGGATCGTGACAGCGCGTTCGCCCTATGCGACCGGCAGCTGGCGCTCCCGGGCCCAGGCGGCGTACTCGGCGAGCAGCGTTGGGTAGCTGTCCGGCGCCGGGAACTGTTCGAAGTGTTGGACGGCGGGCGTGGTGGCCCAAGGTAGCTTTTCGGAGACGCAGGTCTCCATGTACGGCACGAACCACCTCGGCGTGTCGAGCATCGTTGCGCGTACGTTGACGATGCCAAACTGCTCGACCCGTGTGAACACCCAGCTCTTGCAGTGGTCGCAGCACATATGCTGCAGCTCCGGAGCGTGCAGCCCACCCACGACCGGTTCGCCCTCAATGATCTCAAGGCCCGGCCCGGGCACGATCAACGTCAACGAGAACGCGCTTGCGCTCATGCGCTGGCACCCCGCGCAATGACAGGCCGCCGAAAGGATCGGCGCCATGTTCACCTGAAAACGCAGCTTGTCGCAGCGGCAACCGCCCTGCCACGGCAACGGACCTGGTGCTTCAGAAGCGTCACTCATTGGCGAAGGCTACCGGAAGATCGCCAGCGCCCGTAGCCATTGCGATCGACTTCTGCGAACCCGAGACTGCTTTCGGCAGCGACGCACCCAGGATGGCAAGCTGGCGGCGTGCAGGGCCCGTATCTGACCGAATCGCCCACACTTTGCAGAAGTTCAGGCCCTGAGGGAGCGATCTCCAGGAGGAAATGCCGCTGGGCCCCCACGCGTTGCACACCCGTCGCGCAATAGGGTACCAACGTGCGCATGGCCCTCGTGCTCTATCACCACCCGTTTTCACGTGCTGCAAATGTGCTCTGGATGCTGGAAGAACTCGGCGTCGCCCATGAACTCAAGTTCGTGGACATGAAAGCTGGCGCGCACAAGAAGCCGGACATCCTCGCGCTCAACCCCATGGGCAAGTTACCTATCTTGACGGACGGCGACGCCGTTGTGACAGAAAGCGCCGCCATTGGGCTTTATCTGGCCGATCGCTACGCTCCGGGTCGCCTGGCCCCAGCGATTGATAGCCCCGAGCGGGCAGCGTACCTGCGTTGGTCGCTGTTCGCTCCCTCGGTAATCGAACCGGGTTTGATGGCGAAAGCTTCCAGCTGGGTGTATGGCGAAGGCCAGGCTGGCTGGGGAAATTACGACGCGATGCTCAGCGCGATGCAGAGCGCTGTCACGGGCCGCAAGTTCCTTCTGGGCGATCAGTTCTCCATGGCTGACATCATCTTTGGCGGCACCGTGCGCTTCATGCTGCGCTTCAAGATGTTGGAAGCGCTGCCGGTGTTCACCGAGTACGCCGAGCGACTCGGCGAGCGCCCCGCGCTTCAGCGAGCGGACGCACGCAACACCGCGATCGTGGAAGAACGTGGCTTGAAACCAAGCTGAGCCGCGGGGCAAACGTCCGTCAGCTCGCGGTCTTCCAACTCAGCTGTAGCCATACCTCTTCGGCCACGCCGCTTCACAGAGAGCGACGCGGGGATGCGAGCAAGTTGGCCGTGAACATGCCCGCAACCAGCGCCATGGCCATCAGCGCGACACGGAAGACACCCGCGGTGCCAGCGATGGGGTCCTCAGCCAGGAACGACGACAGCGAGTGAAACCCGATACTGCCGGGCACTAAGAGCAGCAGCCCGGGCAGCAGCAAGAGCGACGCAGGACGATCGAGCACGCGGGCGTACACATTGCTCAGCACGCCGAGCACCGTTGCGCCGACAAATCCGCCAAGCTCCGGTCCCAGCGCGTGCGCGCCCAGACGCGCCGAGGCAAACGCGACGAGCCCTGCGAGCCAAATCCACGGCAAGTCGCGACGCCCGGCACGGAATAGGAGTGCAAACGCCAGAGGCGCGATCAAGATGAACACGAGTTCAAGAGTTGGCGCAAGGATCGCAGGCTGCGCTTTGAGCGGAGTGCCGAAGGGCGCCGCGACGGTGTGACCGAGGGCAACGCCGAAGGCCAAGCTGACGAACAGCGTGGCCGCGCCGAACAAGCGCGAGGTGCCGCTCACGAGGTGTCCGGCTGCCAGCTCCGACACCGCCGTCGTGACCGTCAATCCCGGGATCAGCGTGATGAGCGCGGAGAGCACGATGACTTCGGGTTGGATGCGGCTGGAATGCGCGGCGATCCCCCAAGCGAAGAGGCTGACCAAGAATGCCGCAAGGGGTTCGTGCACCCGAGAGGATTCGGTGCGCGCTGCGGTGATCCAGTGCAGCGCAGCAACGAAAGCGCCTAGCGCGGCCGCAGCGACCACATCGTGGAGTGAGCCGCGAAAGAACACCGCAGCCGAACCACAGGCCACCGCGCTAGCGGCGAAGAGGAGCGGGCGCGACGCCGGTGCTTCCGCTTTGCGACTCTGGAGTTGGAAGAAGGCTTCGCGGGCTCCCAGCTCGCCGCGTTCCACCTCCGCGATGATGCGATCGATCTTTGCCAGCTCGCCCAGGTTCGGCGCCTGCGGGGTGCCGCGCAGTAGCTCCGTGGCCGTGCCTGCGGCAGACGACAGCGCCAGCTGCACACTGGTCGGCGTGGCGAAGACCCGCGCGCGCACACCCAAAGTCCGAGAAAGCCGCGCCACTGCCTCTTCGAGGCGATAGGAGGCGGTGCCATGGGCATGCAGCGCTTCGGCCACAGCGGCGATCAGGGTGTGGCTTGGCTCCGAGGCCGGGAGGGGCGGCGGCCAGGATGGATTTGATAACATCGCCATGCAGCGGAATATGGTTCTTTGAAACGGCTCCGCCATCGAATATTCTTCGTTTCATGGCGGATTTTAGTGAGCTAGACCGAATTGATCGCCGTTTGCTAGGCCTGCTTTCGAAGGATGCACGGACCAGCAACAAAGAGCTGGCCGCGGCGGTCGGGCTGTCCCCTTCGGCGTGCCACGAACGGGTCAAGCAACTCATGCAGTCGAAGGCGCTGCGCGGCTTCCATGCCGACGTGGATCCACGCGCGCTAGGGATCCAAATCCGCGCCGTGATCTTTGTGCGGCTTTCCCGACATAACAAGGCATTGATCGACCCCTTTCGCGAGCACACCCGGGCGCTCTGCGAAGTGCTCGACGTATTCTACGTGGCGGGCAGTCACGACATGCTTTTGCATGTCGCGGTGAGCGACGTCGAACACTTGCGACGACTGGTCAACAACGACCTGGCGACCCACGAAGCCGTGGGGCACCTAGAGACGTCTTTGGTGTTCGAACACCATCGCAGTGCGCAGCTGCCTGACTACGCTTCCTGACGATCGCCCGTCCTAGCTGCCAGCGGGCGCCTAGAGCTGCGACGGTAGAACCCCGGATCGCTGCGACCCACGGCCACTTCGGCGCCATCGCGGCTGGCCGTCACCGTCAGCGCGTTAAGCGCGAGAAGCAGATCGACGCGTAGGGGACTGTCGGGACCCGGCGGGAGCTGGAGCGCGAAGAGCCCGTCTGCACTCACAGTCTGTAGCCATTGCTCCGACAGCGCGCCGATCGGACAGGGAACAATGAGCAGCGTATCGGCGGCGGGGGCCTCCGCCCAGGCCCGCGCAGCGTCGTGGCACTGCTCCAGCTGCATTTCGACAAAAGCGCTCGTCGGTACGGCTGACTCCACCCAGGCGAAGTGGCCGTCGTCGTGGGCCAGGTTCCTGAAGGCACGCGCGTCGCGACGACGCAGCTGATCTCGCGGAATCGGCGCGCACCAGAGCCTCAGGTCTGGGAAACTCGGAATGCAGTGCCGACGCCAGTTGTCCGCGGCGATCTGACGCGCGATTTCCAGTGCGCCCTCAAAGCGCCCCAGCTCGGGGTCCGCCTCAACGTCGTCGAGCCAGCCGTAGGGCGCGAGCACGCGAGCCAGCGCCGGGGAGAGCAAACGCGCGGCGACGAAGCTGAAGTGCCCTCGCACCGCTTCGCGCACCTCCTCAAAGTCCGCAGGTGCTCGACCGTCCATGGGGCGGACGACCTCCCAAGCGCCAGCGTCGGTCACACGCGTGCGCTTGTTATTTTGCATGTCTTGCGCTGCGGCGCGCAGGGTTTCCCTGCGGAGCGCCCAGACTTCGACGCCATTGTGCGGCGTGCCTTCGGTCGCGGAAGAAAACTGCAGCCAGCGCGCCCATTCCTCACGGCTAGCGGCCGCGTCAAGAGACGGAACTTGGTCCGTCGGATGGGTCGTGGACATCACGATGCCGCTGGGAAAGGCTGCGGCCAGGGGCTGCGCAAGCTCCGCCGCGGGTGGAGTGCACGCGAAGACGCCGACCTGAGAGCGAAAGGCATACGGCCCGCCGCTAGCGATGGCTGCGAGTAGTTCGTTGAAGCGTCGCGGCGACGGTTTGCCCGCGACGATGCGAAAGTGCTCCGTTCCTGCTTCCGCTGCCTGGCGGATGGCAGCGACGGAGCTGTCTGTGGAACGCCATAACCAGCCGCCGCCGAAGGTCTCCGCATAGGAACCGTAGCAGGTGGGACAGCGCATCGGGCAGCCGCGCGCGACAGAAAGCGTGCGACCGAGTGAGAATGCGGACGAATCCCAGCGACTCCGTTTCAGGTAGCTCGGGAACCACTCGGCGCTGATGCCGTCCGTTGCGTCGAACTCCGCTTGCGTCAGCCGCTGCGTCAGCGGATCCGCCGCGTGACGCTGCCACACATTCGCTAAGGCTACGGGTTTGCCGTCCAAGATCCTGCGCACAAGCCTGGGAAACGCCACCTCGGCGTCGCCACGAACGACGTAGTCGATCGGATAGCGCTTCAAGAGTTCCCGCGGATAGTGCCCCGCGGTAATGCCGCCGACAATCACGGTCGCGTCGCGATTCAGCTCCCGCACCTTGCTCAACAGGGCTTCAAAGCCGACGAAGCCGAACGCCCAATGCAGATCCATGGCGACGATGCGCGCAGCGCGGATCTCCGCATCGGCGACTTCGTCTGCGTAGCGGCCCAGCTTGTCGCAGTCCGCGGCGTTCATCGCGCTCAAGGCGCCCACGGGCACCACGAGATCGCTGGGGTGTCCACGGGGATGGATGTAGAGCAACTCGACCAATGTTCCCGATAGATACGGGTGTCGGCCGCCATTGGCTTTGACGCGCGTCAAGGCGAGCACGCCAGCGACTGGGGCAATCGTCGGATTGCGAGCGAAACGACAGGGATGCGCGCTCTACCTGCGGGCGCGCGCCGGTTCGCCCCGGTGGAGCTGGCGGCCTCAAACGGCCGACGCCAGACGCTCAAGGGTGCAGAGCAAAGAAGAACAGATCTCCATCCCCGGACTGTGTTTGGATCCCGCCCAAACCCAGGCACAGGTCCGGAGCGAGCGGTTTGACTTCGTCGTAGAGCCATCCCTTGATGGCCCGGGGTAAGCGCGACGTCTCGTAGTGAAGTGCGACAACGTCCGTCTCGCGCCAGCGGGATCGGGCAATCTGCGCGCGGAAGCTGCCCAGCTGCAGCGCCGGCGCGACGAAGAACCAGCGGCCTGTGCGGAAGTCGACCCCGAAAGGCAACCGCTCGAAGGGAAGCACCAGCAAGCGCCCCAGCGGACTGCGCGCCCGCGGGCTGTCGATGCGCATCAGCGTCGTGCCTCGCAAACGTCGCGTCGGGTTCGGCGCCACTGGAGCCGTGACGAACAGACGCTCCAAGCTGGGTAGGTCCGCATGTCGCAGCTCGTCGAGGGTCACCGCATCTCTCGGGCCCACTCCCGTTTCCCTCGAGTTCATTTCGCTCAAGTTCGCCGTCGGCGTTGCGGCTGCGCCCTTGACTCGGGTTTCGCCAGGCATTAAACAACTGTTTAACACCGTCCCCCATGGCAAATCCAGTCCAAATATCCGAGGAAACCTCAGGAGTGCGGCCACGCATCCTGGACGCGGCCCGTGCGGAGTTCTCGGAACGCGGACCCGACGCTGCCTCGGTGCGGACCATCGGAAAGCACGCGGGCGTGACCGCTGCGATGATCAACTACTACTTCGGAGGCAAGCAGGGCCTCTACGACACCGTCCTGGCCGAGGCGCAGCGCCGTCTGCTCGAACGCCTGGCCGCCGCGGTGTCCTGCGGCGGCGCAGAAGGACTGCCGCGCCGCCTGGCCGAAGCCTACTTCGACTTTCTGGTCGAGGAGCGACAGCTCCAGCGGCTGCTCTTGCGCCAAGTTCTGGACCGGAGCGACGACGTCCGAGCGCGCGCGTCGGAGATCGCGAGCCCTTTGCGACAGCTGCTGGAAGACAACTTCGGCGGGCGTCAGGTTGCGGAGCAATACGCCATCAGCGTGTTCGGCGCCATCGCCGGTTACTTCTTGTACGAGCCCGTGCTGGGCGCGTTTCTTGGTGCCGATCCGTTTTGCCCAGAAAGCTTGGCGGCGCGTCGAAAGCACATTGGAGAATTGGCTTCGCTGTTTGAAAGGACGTCCTCATGATCACCCTGGCAAATGCCTTTGAAGTCACCAAGCAACTCGTCGGTGCGCGCTTTCGCTGGCAGCACCCAGTCTACCTGGTGCACGCGCTGACCGCGCGCTGCAACGCGCGCTGCGGCTTCTGCGCGTGGAATCCGGAGTTCTACGACGTGCGGGATCAGCTCTCCACACCCGCCATCAAGCGCCTGTACACAGACGCTCGTGAGGCGGGCTTCATCGGCCTTTCGATCTGGGGCGGAGAGCCCCTATTGCATCCGGACTTCGCCGAGGTCACGGACCACGCCCGGGAACTGGGCTTGATCACCAATCTGGTGACCAACGGATTTCTGCTGGAGAAGCACCTCGACGCGGTCGTCAGGAACGTGGACCGGATCGGCATCTCCGTGGACCACCCCTCTGCCCGCCACGACGAACTGCGGCGCATTCCTGGCTTGTTCGACAAGATCGTGCAGGCCACCCGGGCGTTACGCAAAGTCGCCCCGGACAAGAAGATCATCTTCATCTGCACGCTACAGAAAGCGAATGTCGACCGCGCCACGCTGCGGGAGTTTGCAGAACTCACAGCCGAGCTCGGCGTCGTCGGATTATTCAACGGGCTCCGGGAAGAAGCCGCAACCGACAGCGTCGATGCCGGGCTGGACAAGTATGCGGCGTCACAGTCGCAGCTCGCCGACGCATTCGCAATGCTGCAAGAGCTCAAACGCCGCGGCTACCCGATCTTGAACTCAAATACCCATATGTCGATGCTGGCAAAAGGTCCGCCAGTCTATCGCTGCCACTGGCCGAAGTTCATGCTTCCAGTCGAGGCCAATGGAGACGTGGTCGACTGCATGCACTGGGGCACGCGGCCGATCGGGAACTTGAAGCAGACCGCGTTCCCAGAGCTATTGAAGAGCCCCCGTCTCGCAGAGCTGGCGGGCGCTGCCGGCGAGGGCTGCCACAAATGTGTCTCCATCCACCGGATCGAGATCTCCGAGGTGTGCTCGGGGAATCTCGAACCGGTGCGTTCTTGGACTATGCTGCGCAGCTCCCGCCACGGCGCGCCCGTCTCGAAGCCTGCGGCGCGCGCGGGGGCATGAATGGAAGCCTTCAAAAGCCGCGGTGAGTTCGAAGATGTGATGCAGCGCCTGTTCGAGCGCATCATGGCGGCGCCTGCCGTCGCGCAACGCCTGGTCGGTACCGACATGGTCGTGCGTTTCCGCTACCCGGATCTGGACTCGGTGCTGACCTTCGACTTCAAGCACCACCCAGCGACGCTTTCCACCGGCGAGGCCGGGCAAGCCGACGTGGAGTTGATTCAATCTTCGGATACTTCCCACGAGTTTTGGTTGGGTCGCTTGAACGCCGCGCGCGCCATCGCCACGGGACGCGTGCGGGCTCGAGGCGACGTCAGCCGCGCGTTGAAACTGCTGCCCGCAATCCGACCTGCCTTCTCCATCTACGCCGACGTGCTGAAAGAGCTGGGAGTTGAAGACGTGCGCGGTGCAAGGGCAGCGCGGCTTCGCCCCAAACACCCCGACTGGCGACGCTGGCTGCGGCGTCTTCAGTTTCGGCGTGGCGTCGATCCCAGCAAGCTGCCCCAAGACACTCGACCAGGCAGAGGCGAGGAAGAGCCCATACACGCGAGCCCATGGTTGCCGCTGCCCCAGCCAAAAGCGGCCTTGCGCCTGGAGATGCTTCGCCGCATGCAATTGATCCGTCAGTTCGAAGAACAACTGGCGTGCGCTTGGCAGGACGGCGTTTTGCCCACGGCGGCAATCCATCTGAGTACGGGTCAGGAAGCCGTTGCCGTCGGCGTTTGCTTTGCGCTGGAAAAAGAGGACGTGATCGCGACCACGCACCGCGGCCACGGACACATGCTGGCAAAGGGTGCGCCGCCGGATCCGATGATGGCGGAGATCTTCGGCAAGGCTACCGGGCTGTGCGCGGGCAAGGGCGGTAGCATGCACGTCACAGACGCTAGCGTGGGCGCCATTGGCGCCAACGGGATCGTCGGCAGCTCGCCCATCTTGGCAACCGGGGCCGCCCTCGCCTTTGCCCGTAACGGCCAAGCCAACGTTGCCGTTGCGTTCCTGGGAGACGGCGCGACGAATCAGGGCATGTTTCACGAAGCGCTGAACCTGGCGTCTGTGTGGAAGCTGCCCGCGCTTTTTGTTGTCGAGAACAATGGCTACGGGGAGTTCACGCGACAGTCCGAATCGACTCACATCGACTGCTTGGCCGAACGCGCCAGCAGCTATGGCATGCCTGGGCGACGCGTCGACGGCGGGGACGTGGAGGCCGTCTTCGCCGCTGCCCAAGAGTTCGTATCCCGCGCCCGCGCCGGCGCGGGTCCCGCCCTATTGGAGTGCGTGACGCACAGACATCGCGGTCATATGGAAGGCGATAGCCAAAGCTATCGTAGCGCGTCCGAGCTGGAGGAATGCAGACGCCAAGACCCTTGCACACGATTCACTGACGTCCTGATGCGAGAAGGGATCGTGGATGATCAACGCGCCTCGGAGTTGCGCAACTCCACGCGCGCGACCATCGAAGCCGCCATCCGCGCAGCTCGTGAGGCCCCAGAACCCGCCCCCGGCACGCGCGCCAGCCATGTCTTTTCGCCAGAGGAAGCGGCGTTTGAGTCCGCGCATTCGAGCGCCACAGTATCGATGACGGGCTCCGAAGCGATCAATCGCGCGCTGCTAGAAGAGATGCAGCGCGACGACAAGGTGATGCTGCTAGGCGAAGACGTTTCCCTGGGCGGCTACTTCGCAGTGACTCGCGGGCTTGTCGAGCACTTCGGCAAGACGCGCGTATGCGACACGCCCATCAGCGAGAACGCCATCGTCGGCGGCGCCGTCGGCGCGGCGATGAACGGGCTGCGGCCCATCGCAGAGATCTTGTTCTCTGACTTTCTGACGGTCTGCGCGGACCCGCTGATCAACCAGGCAGCGAAGCTCCGCTACATGTCGGGCGGACAATACAGCGTGCCCCTGGTGGTGCGCACGCCCGGCGGTTCGGGATTGGGCATGGCAGCGCAGCACTCTCAGAGCCTTGAAGCGACGTTCATGAACATCCCCGGTCTGATCGTGGCCGTTCCGGGCACGCCGCGAGCCTGCCGCGCCGTGCTGAAGACAGCGATCCGCTCGAACAACCCCGTGCTCTTGTTCGAGCACAAGCTGCTCTACCTCGCGGAAGGTGACGTCCCGACGGGCGACGACCTGGCGCCCATTGGCGTCGCGGAGGTGGTGCGTCCGGGCGCAGACATAACGATCGTCGCGCTGTCCTACATGGTGCAGGTCGCCCTGGAGGCAGCGGAAAAGCTAGCGCGTTTGGGCATCGACGCCGAGGTCATCGATCCTCGCTTCGTCGCGCCGTTGGATGGCGAGACGATTCTGAAATCCATCGCAAAGACGCGCCGCCTGGTCACCCTGGAAGAGAGTCCGGTGCGGGGCGGTTTCGGCGCCGAAGTGGTGGCGCGCGTTGCAAGCGCCGGCCACGGCCTGCTGTTGTCGGCGCCTCTGCGCATTGGCGCGGACGACGCGCCCATCGCGTACAACAAGACCCTGGAGAACCTGAGTGTGCCCGACGCAACTCGCGTGGCGCGCGCCATCGAGCAGGTGTTTGCGGTGGCGTAGTTGCAGGCCGTGCTTTCACTCCAGCGCCCGGCAGCGTCTGCGCTACAGTGCTCACGATGGGTTCGAACCCAAGACTGAAAGCGGCTTGCAACGCCTGGGCGGAAATCGTCGGCGCGGAGCACGTGGTCGTAGACGCGGCCGTGCTCGAGCGGGTGTCGACGGCAACCTTTGCCACTGAGGCGCGGGTGGCTGCAGTGGTGCGCCCCGCGTCCACGGAGCAAGTGCGGGCCGTGCTTGCCGTCGCGAACCAGCAGCGCGTCACCGTATATCCGACGAGTCAGGGCAAGAACTGGGGGCTGGGCTCCAAAGTGCCGACCAGCGACGGCGCTGTCCTGTTGGACCTGGGGCGCATGCGCGGCATCTCGGAATTCGACGATGCCCTCGGCTGCGTGCGCGTCGAGGCCGGCGTGACCTTCCATGAGCTGTATGCGTTCCTGGTGGAACACGCCTCGACTTGTTTTCTCAACGTCACGGGTTCGAGCCCGGACGCGAGTGTGCTGGCCAACGCCATCGAGCGCGGCGACGGCGCCGGCCCCAATGGCTATCGCTTCGGGCATGTGTCGGACCTCGAGGTCGTGCTGCCGGACGGGGAGTTGCTCCACACCGGCTTCAGGCGTTTTGGTCCGAACGCCGTCAACGGCCTGCATCGCTACGGCGTCGGCCCCGCTCTCGATGGTTTGTTCTCGCAGAGCAACCTGGGCGTCGTCACCAGATTGACCCTTTGGCTCGCGCCCATCGCCCGCGCTTTGGGCGTGGCGCGCTTTCGACTGACGGACAAGAAGCGCCTGCCCGCGCTGGTGGACGCGCTGCGGGTTCTGCGCAGAGAAGGCACCTTGCGAGCCAATGTCGCCTTGGCCAACGACTTGCGCGTGCTCTCGACGCTGCAACAGTTTCCATTTCGAGAGGCGCAGAACCAGCGTCCACTGTCTGCGGCGCTTGCTGCGCAGATGGGCGAAGCCTTGGGCGGCGCCAAGTGGTTCGGACTCACGGCGGTGTACGCCGCGAGTGAAGGACAGTGCGCAGCGAACCTAGCGCGGGTGCGGCAGCTATTGGCGCCAGTCGTGGACGAGCTCGAGGTGCAGCACAGCAGCGGTGATCCGAAAAGCGGCCAAGAGTTGTTCCCCGCTGACGACCCGGCGCTGCGCTTCTTGCAGGGCATTCCCCACGAGGGCAGCTTGCGCAGTCTGTACTGGCGCAAGAAGGCGCCGGCTCCGGCGCAGCTCGACCCTGAGGGCGATCGTTGCGGTGTGCTTTGGCTCTGCCCAACCCTGCCGTTCCGCGGCAACGATGCCGCAGTCGCTGCGGGCATCGTCGAGGACATCTGCCCCGAGTTCGGCTTCGAGCCCTTGACGGTGCTGCTGGCACCGACGGAGCGTATGCTGTTCTTGGTGCCGCTGATCATCTTCGATCGCGACGACCCAGGCGACGACGAGCGCGCGCTTTTTTGTCACGACGCACTGCTCGCCAAGCTAAACGCCCACGGCTACTTGCCGCATCGGCTCGGCATCCAATCGATGCGAGGCGTCCCCAAGAGTGTGGACAGCTTCGATGCGACGATCGCGCGACTGAAACAACTCTTGGACCCGAACGGCATTCTTGCCCCTGGGCGCTACGACTTCGGGGCCCGCCAGCAGTGAGCCTCGCCGAGCGCCATGCAGACGCGCTGGTGCAGCGGCTTGTCTCCGCTCTGGAGCAGCCGAACGCCCTGCCCCACGGCTACCGCTTGCTGGACTGGGACGTGGATCACGGGATCTCCATGGTTTTGGTCAAGGCTGACCAGCACTTATTGGTGGAGGCTTCCGCCCGCAACGACTCGGCCGGCTGCCTGGCGCAGACCGCACGTTTCAATTTGACCGCGCGAGATCCCTTCGGAGAAGAGCGACAGCTTAGTGGCGAAAAGCGCGCGGTCGTGGACGCCGTCGTCGCGCTGCTGAGCGCGGGGGAGAAGGGATTGCCGCAGGTCGCGCGGCAGAGCGCCGTCGGATCCCGCGCGCAGATCCGCACGATTTCCGTGCAGCGTGCCTTGGTGCGAGAAGGCCGGGGCCAGTACTACCTGAACCCCTACGTGGGCTGCAGCATCGGTTGCAGTTTCTGTTTCGTGGAAGACCAGGCCGACCTTGCGCGAGGCTTGGAGGGGCTGCCGCGAGTGCCCTGGGGGCGTTGGGTGGACGTGAAGTCGAATCTGCCCGACGTGCTGCGTGCGGAAGTGAAACGACTGCCCCCCGGCATCGTGCGCATGAGTCCGATCGTGACGGATCCCTACCAGCCCTTGGAACGCCGGCACCGCATCACCCGCAGTTGCCTGGAGATCTTGCTAGCGCACGGTTTCTACCCCTGCGTGCTCACGCGCGCGGCGCGCATCCGCGAAGACATCGAGCTACTCGCGCGCTTCGAGCGCGCATGGGTCGGCCTGTCCGTTCCGACCAACGACGACAAGGTGCGTCACGCTTTTGAGCCCGGAGCGGACAGCATTGAAGCGCGCCTAGAGTGTCTGGCGGAGTGTCGAGGGGCGGGCCTCAAGACCTTCGCGGTGGTGCAACCCACGCTGCCGCAAGATCCGCAGCGCTTGGTGGAACTGCTGGCACCGTTGATCGACGTAGTGCGCATCGATCGCATGCACTGCATCGAGCGCGTACGGCATATTTACGAGAGCACGGGCAACCTCGATGCCACCACGGACGCTTGGTTCGAGGGCGCCCAGGCTGAACTGGCCGCGGGCTTCGTAGAGCGCGGCGTCCGGCTGCACCCATTGGACGACTTGCGCGAGTTGTTTGCGTGAGCGCCGAATTGCTGGAGCCAGGAGGGCCACGCCGCAGGGTGCTGACTTCCGTCACCTGCGTGCGCTGCCACTCGCGCTAGCGTTCACCGGCATGTCCACCGCTAGCGTTCCGAATGCTCCGCGCCCCAGTAGACTCGTGCCCATTCGGTCTCGCAGAGTTCGCGACCAGTATCTGCTCACGAGCCACTTTGGCGACTGGCTGTTCGTATCCGCCGCAGAGCTGGAGCAGCTCATGCGTTCCGATGTACCCCCGGGAACGCCCCTGGAGCAGCGCCTGCGCGAACGCAATATGCTCGCGGACGAGGTGAGCGCAGCTCGCCTGGGCGCTCGTCTCGACAAGAAACGCAGCTTCTTGCACTACGGCCCGCACCTGCACGTAATGGTGGTCACCCTGCGCTGCAACCAAAGCTGCGTCTATTGCCACGCCAGCCGCGCGCCCATGGACCGCACCGATACGGACATGAGCGCCCAGACGGCAGAGCAGGTCGTCGACTTGGCTTTGCAGTCCACGTCGCCGTCCATCACCATCGAGTTCCAGGGTGGCGAGCCCCTGGCAAACTTCGATGTGGTGCGGCACTCCATCGAATACGCGCTGCAGCGCAACGAGGCCTACGGCAAGTCCCTAGAGTTCACGCTGGTGACGAATCTGTCGCTAATGACCGAAGCCCGCATGGACTATCTGCTCTCCAAGCGGGTTCAGATCTGCACCAGTGTCGACGGCCCTGCCCAGATCCACGACGGCCAGCGAAAGCTCAGCGGCGGTAGTGCCTTCTCGGAAGCCGCGCGCTGGATAGCTCGCATCAACAAACGCTACGAAGCCCTTGGCCTCGATCCGTCGCTCTATCACGTGGAAGCCTTGCTCACGACGACCCGCGCGGCCCTGTCGCAACCCCGGGCGATCGTCGATACCTACGTGAACTTAGGCTGCCGGGCGATCTTTCTCCGCCCAGTAGACCCCTTCGGATTCGCGAGCCGGACCAAAGAGCGCATCGAATACCCCAGACGTGAGTATCTCGAATTCTACCGCGAGGCGTTGGAGTACATGCTCGAGCTGAACAAGTCTGGAACGCAGGTCCTCGAGCGTTTCGCCGCCATCTTCCTGACCAAGATCTTGACGCAGACGGACCCCAACTTCGTGGATATCCGCTCGCCGTGTGGTGCTGGCATCGGGCAACTTGCCTACAACTTCGACGGCAAAGTCTTCACCTGCGACGAAGGACGCATGCTCGCGGCCACCGGCGACAGCACCTTCGAGATCGGCAACGTCAGTTCACGCTACCGTGACCTTGTCACTCACGACACCGTGGCAGCCATGACGGTGGCGTCGAATCTGGACGCGCAACCGGATTGCACCACTTGCGCCTACAACCCCTACTGCGGCGTGTGCCCGGTGCACAGCTACGCGACCCAGGGCTCGATCCAAGGGCGCATGCGCGAGAGCGTGCTGTGCGCGGTGCACAAGGGCATCCAAGACGTTTTGTTCGAGAAGCTCGCCAACGAAGACCCCGAAGTGCGCGGTATTTTCCGCCGCTGGACCAGCGTCCGGCCGCGTTCCCATTTCGTGCACGCTTGAGGCCACGCCCGCCGCGTGACGTCGCTACGGCGGAGTGCAGCCCAGGCGCTTGATCATCGCGGCCAGCTTCGCTTCTTCGTCCGCGGTCAGCGTGGCTTCGTTGGCGCAGACGCCGACCGCGCGACAAGTTTGCGGCGGCGCCCAGGGGCGCTGGTTGAGCATCGCGGAGCAGTAGCTGTGAGCGTCTTTGCGATCCCAGGGGTCGCGGTCGCAGCCGGCAGCGCCGAGCGCCCAAAGCCCCAGCAAGAGCACGCCGCAAGCGGGCGCGCTGCGGAAACGACGACACATCTTTTTTTGTTCTAGCACGCGCTGCCGGCTGCCCGCGATTTGCTGGGGCGCCAGAATCGAGCACGCGCAACAGCGGGGCCCAGCCCCAGGATTAGTGGCCCAGGGGGCGCCGCGACCCGACCCAAAAGAACAAGCCGTGGTTAGAACGCTTTGCAGGTCGGGAAGAACGAGATCGCCAGGGAGCTGGCTTTGATCGCGCCGCAGGAGCGCTTGCAAATGGCGCTGGCGGTTTTGTCTTTGCAGCAGCTGTTGACAGCGTCGATGAAGGGCTGCGCCCCCGGGATGCCGGGGCCGCATTTCGCGGCGCCAAACGCCGTTTCGAAGCACGCAACGACTCCGGCGTCGCTGGCATCGGCAATGGCGTCGGCTTCGCACTGCGGAATGCAGTTTTGGCAACTGCCGTGGGCGGCACCGGTGAAACCCAGGGCCTCGAGTTGTGGGCCCAGGGCAGGTTCGACCGTGGCGTTTTCTGCCACGCAGTCGCCGATGAATTGACAGTAGTTCTGGCAGCCACTGGTGGCGGACGGCGCGCAGATCACGCTCGTCCCCGCGGGCGGGGGCACGACGTCGGTGCCGCAAGTGGCGGACGGAGTGGCGGGCTGGGCCAGCTGCCAGGGACTGTCGGCGGTTAGCCCCTTGGGATGCGCGAGTAGAAAGTCGACCATCCAGTCGTTGGCCGGCGAGAGCCAAGCGTGTCCCACGTTGGCGCCTTTGCACCAGGCTTGTTCGACTTTGGGTGCACCTTCGTAAAACGCGCTGGCGATGGCGGCTTGTTCCACGAAGTTGATCTTCGGAACCGTGACGCCCGTGGTCGTGCTGCCGCTGTAGGCGTCGTTGTCGCCACCCCAGGTGACGAGCACGCTCATCGCGTCGAGCTCCGCCTTGGGGCTCGGTGATGTCGTATCGAAGACGCCCGAGGCAACGATACCGCCCGCGAGTAGCTGACTACGGCGTTGCAGCACGTGGTTGCTGAAAATGCCGCCTGCGGAGTGGCCACCAACGTAGATGCGGTTCTGGTCGATCTCTTGATGCACTGCGGTGCATGCCAGTAGCGCGTCCACGTAGTCCAGATCGGCGTTCGGATCGTTTTCTGTCCCGGGAGTGCGCATGCCGTCCCATACCGGCCATACGGTTCCGTTGGCGTTGCTGTCCGGGGACAGAACGATGAACCCACGCGTGACGAACGCGCTCGCCTGCGCGCGGGTAAAGAAGCCCAGGCCGTTTTCGCCGGTGCCGTTGAACAACACGATCACCGGGCGTGGGCCGACGAAAGTGGACTCGGGAAAGGATGCCCAAAAGCTGCGCGACTGCCCGGCCGCGAGGAAGCCCGAGTGCTGCCCACTTTGCACCGGGCTCTCGAAACCTGCGGGGCACTTGCTGGCGTCGCCGCTCAGGCGCACGGCAGGCACGGCGTCGTAGTACGGATCCCCAGTGCTCACTCCACCGGTGCCACCGGATGCACCACCGGCGCCACCGCTGCCCGGCCCGCCGCTGCTGTCGTCACTTCCGCAAGCCAGGCTCAAAGCCGCAGCCGCACCCACCATCCATATGTGTCGCACAACGCGGGGCTTAGCACGGCCTTGACGAATCGGGGACGCCGACGCAGAAAACTTGAAACCCGCGGCCTGCCTCCGCGGACGCTGGCTCGCTTGCAGAATTCCCAGGGCCGGCCACCCTTTCCTTTTGGAGCAAAGTCCAATAAGCGTCTCTTCCTTCTCATGAAGATCGTCGACAAACTCCGCAGGGACAAACCTGCGTTTTCTTTCGAATTTTTTCCGCCCAAAGATGAGGCCGGCAAGGATCGGCTGTTTGAGACCGTGGCGCATCTGGCGCCCTACGAGCCCACGTTCGTGAGCGTTACTTACGGCGCGGGCGGCAGCACGCGTAAGCTCACGGTCGATCTGGTCACGCGCATCGAGCGGGAAGCGGGCCTCGACGCCATGGCGCACCTGACCTGCGTCGGCGCAACTCGGGACGAGATCAGTCAAGTCTTGGACGAGCTGACCGCCGCGGGGATCGAGAACGTGCTGGCTCTGCGCGGCGATCCGCCGAAGGGCGAGACGGAATTCGTGGTGACCCAAGGCGGCTTTGCCCATGCTTCAGAACTAGCCGGGTTCATGAAGACGCGCTGGCAGTTTTGCATCGGTGGCGCCTGCTATCCCGAAGTGC
Source organism: uncultured Myxococcales bacterium (assembly GCA_937872925.1). GTDB lineage: Bacteria > Myxococcota_A > Polyangia > Polyangiales > Polyangiaceae > JACKEA01. The sequence continues at coordinate 101,267 of CALMUT010000079.1, forward strand.
ACCCCGAGGCCAAAAGCGCCGACGTGGATCTCGTTCACCTCAAAGAAAAGGTGGACGCCGGAGTCGAGTTCTTGGTGACTCAGCTCTTCTTTGACGAGCGCGACTATTTTACGTTCGTGAAACGCGCGCGTGCCGTCGGTATCACATGCCCCATTTTGGCCGGCATCATGCCGGTAACCAATCTGAACCAAGTCAAGCGTTTCACGGCGATGTGCGGAGCGAAGATCCCAGCGACACTGCTCAGCGCCTTAGAAGCCACCGGTGGCGAAACCGAAGCCGTGCGCCGCATTGGTGTGCAGCACGCCGTTGCGCAGTGCCGCGCGCTGCTCAGTGGCGGCGCTCCGGGCATCCATTTCTACACCTTGAATCGCTCGCCAGCGACGGTGCACATCATGGAAGCGCTGCGCTAGGAGCGGGACCTTGTGCGCCGCTTGGGGACGTGCTTCCCCCATCGGCATCCATGCCCTGGCCGCGCACGGCTCCGGAACTGCCGATGATGCGTAGTCTGAGCAAAGCTTGAATTCTCTCGAGGGCGTTACGAAAGCTTTTGCGTTTCAGAGCCCATCCCATCCACACTCTCTGCCATGCAACAGGGGCAAGTCGGGGGCAAAGTAGGTCCGTTCACGGACCCGGCAATGGGCGGTCAAGTCAGCGGGACGGTGCACGGCACGTTCACCTACACCGCGACTGGGGACACCAGCCAGTCGCTGCCGTGGGTGCAGCAGCAGCTCATGCTCGCCATCAACAACGTATTGGCGCAAAAGCTCGCTTCCCAGCAGGTGGCGGTGCAGACCATGTCCGGCAGCCTGCCCTACTACACGCAAGAGATCTTGGCGCAGTGCCAGACCCAGCAAGCAGGAGTGACGGTCTCAGATCTGCAGCTGCAGTTGCAGCTCGACGCACCTCCGCCTGGGCAAGGCGCACCAGCGCCTTATGGCGGCCCCCTGCCCGCCCCGCCGCCGCCGGCCCCGGGCGATGCTTTCACCCCAGGAGCCAAAAACCGGCTCGATCCGAGCAACTACAACGTCAAAGCTAAGATCAAAGTCGGCGGCTTCAACGTCAACGCCAGCACCGACGGCGGCCTGGACGTGGACGGTCTGGGCAAGCAAGCGGTCGACAAGGTCAAATCCAACGTCATTTGGTACGCAGGCGGCTGCCTCGTGCTTTTCATCGTGCTCGCAGGGGTGGGCGGCATCATCGCCTACGCGCTCTACAACTCGGGCTCACCCGCGACCGCAAAGGCGGGTGGCGGCAAAGCCGCGGCTTGGGACGGCAAGAGCACCTTCGAGTGCAAGGGCAACGACAACGTGAAGCTCGAGGGGGTGACCGCAAGCATCGCCAGCGGCAGCGCCATCAAAGCCAGCGCCAACTGCCGCCTCGAGCTGTCCAAGGTGACGATCTCTGCGCCCGTCGGCATCGAGGCCGGCGGAAACGCCAAGGTCACGGTGAACGGCGGCGCCGTCACGGGCAGCGAAGCTGCGGCGAAAGCAAGCGGCCTGGCCAAAATCACGTTTACGGGCACCACGGTGACCGGCAAGACCGACGCGAAAGCCCCTGCAAGCATCACGGGTCCCTGAAGCACCCAAAGTGTCAGCACCGCCCCTGACAGTGTCAGCAGCGTAAGCGTCCGTATTTATTGAATTATCGACGCGATCGCTGTGCCGCTCGAGGATCGCCGAGGATCGGGACGACGCGATTTGCCGGCGTTTCTAGGGACCGCCGGATGGACCGGCGGTTGCAAAACCAGGCGCATGGCAACCCCTGCGACGCAGCCGAAGACCCTCCTCAAGATCGGCGTGCAGCCCAAGACGCTCCTCGCGACGCTGATCGTCCTGACGTCGATCCTGGTCGCAGCCTGCGGGGTGGCGCCCGGAGATGGCGACCATGCTACGCCCGACGAAGACTGGAACGAGGTCTACGAGCCCGTCACCTGCAACCCCAAGCTACTGCGCTATCCGGTGAACGGCCCGCACAACGGCGGCTACGACAAAAACGCGCTGACCTACACCTGCCACCCGCATCCCGGGTCGTCGCCAGACGGCAGCGACTTCATCGGCGGTGACCACTACGGCAACGACATCTTCGCGGCCAAAGGCACGCCGCTGGTCGCGCCCGTAAGCGGCACGGTCGTCACCTCCGGCACGAACACCGTCGGCGGCTTGGTGGTCAAGATCCGAGACGCTTGCGGCTGGGACTACTACCACGCGCACATGAACGCGATCGAGCCCGGCATCAAAGTGGGCATGCAAATCTCCGCCGGCACCAAGATCGGAACCGTCGGCAATACCGGCAACGCTTCCGGCACGTCGCCGCATCTGCACTTCTCAATATTTCCCGCGGGCAACTACAACGCTGGCGTCGACCCGTTCCCGTACTTGCAAGCGGTGGACGCCACGGCGTGTGGCCCAACCGGCTGCAAGCGGCACTGCGAGGGCGACATCATCGTCGACGAAAACTGCGGCAAGGGTAACTGCGCGGCATATGGCTCCAGTTGTGTGGACGACGCCGCGGGCGTGCGCTGCGTCGTGTTCTACTGCATCGATCAGCCGACCACAGCCCACGACGTCTGCCTCCTCGACGGCAACCGCGGACACTGCGACGCGAAGGGCGTGCATTCGGACCTTGGCCCCTGCAAAGCGGGCACGAGCTGCAAGAACGGCAAGTGCGTTGCGCCGGGCGGATCCGGCGGCAGTAGCAGTGGCGGCGGGAGCTCCACGGGCGGTAGCTCCAGCGGTGGCAGCAGTGCCGGGGGAAGCTCCGGCGCGGCCTCGGGCGGTGAAGGCGGAGACAACGCTGGCGCTGCCGGCGCGTATGCTGGCGGCGCCGGTGGCGAAGACCCCTGGGGCCAGGCGGGCAGCGCGAGCTTGCCGCTCGGCGGCCAAGGCGGCGCAAGTGCGGCGCCCGACGACGTGCGCGACGAAGTCGAGGGTGGATGCACTTGCTCGCTTCCCGAGCGCGGTGAGAGTAGTCCTCACGGGTTCGCTCTCCTCGCGGTCGCGCTTGGCCTGCTGAGACGCCGGCGCAACGCTCGAACGTGCTAGTCTGATCGAATGGAGGGACGGAGCACTTGGATCGCGGCCGCGCTCGTCGCGATCGGATGCTCCGCGCCAAAGTTCGAAGTGCTCGGCACGGCCGACAGTGGCGACGCCGGAACCGCGGGCACGAGTGGCGGCTCGGGCACCGCGGGCACGAGGGGCGGCCCGGGGACCCCGGGCACCAGGGGCAGCGCGGGCACCGCTGGCAGCGACGCCAGCGCGGGAGGAACCGGTGGAGTTCTCGACGCCGGGGGCTCCGACGCCAGTTTCCCTGACGCGGGCAAAGACGCCGGCTGCTCGCCAGTGGTGCAGCTGACGGCCGTGCTGGGTCCAACCACTGTCCCGGTCACGGCTGGGACCGGGTCGCCGTGGAACAACACCGGCGCCGTCGCCAAATCCGACGGTGCGGATGCCTGGGCTGGGGTCAGTCCGGCGTCTCCGCTGACCGAAAAATTGCAAGTAGCCGGCTTTGGCGCAAAAGTCCCGAACAACGCCATCATCGTCGGCATTCAGGTGAAAATCCGTCGCAGAACGTCAAAGGTGACTGCCCTTCGCGATACCTCGGTTCGACTGATCACCAGTGGTGGTCCCAAAGGCGCCAACTACGCGCAGCTCTCCAACAACTGGGACAACGTTTATCTGACCGCGACCTACGGCGCGCCGACCGACAAGTGGGGCGCGAGCTGGACCGCGGCTGAAGTCAACTCGTCGGCGTTCGGCGTCAGCCTGGAAGCGACTTGCCCCAGCCCGTGCGGCGACAACCAGGCACGCGTGGACCACATCGGCGTGCAGCTCGCCTATCGCACCTGCCCGTAGTCCGCGAAATTGAGAACTGGGCGGCGTACAGATCACGTACAGTGCGCACAGCTCATGCAACCCTACCAACAGCCAGGCCAGCCCCAGCACTATCAACAGCCCAATCAACCCCAGGCCATGGTGCAGCAGCCCAGTTGCGGCATCGAAGTCCTGGCCAAGCACGGCTTCCTGCAGTGGATGCTAATGCTGGTCAGCCCCATGATGCTCGTGAACGGTCACCCCTACAAGCTGATCTGGGGCAGGCACATCGTGCCCATGCCCCCCGGCCAGTACCAGGTCAACGTCTACTTCCCCTGGTTCTTCCAGAAGGCGAATATGACCCACGCCACCGTCACTGTGTATGACGGCCACGTCACCGCGTTGGAGTACAGCACGGCGTTCCTCACGTTCATGAGCGGCACGCTGCGAGACCACGGATGTCGCCCTTCGTTCTCAGCCTGATCCAGATTTGATGGGGTTGGGGTCGGGTCGCGGTCCGTCCCGGGGGCACTAATCCCGCAGTGCCCCACCTAGCTCGGCCGCTAGCTGTCGCATCAGCTCAGGTTTGATGACTTTGCCGACGGGGTTGCGGGGAAAATCTTCACGGACGATGACGCGCTTGGGCACCTTGTACGCGGCGATGCGCTCTTTGCAGAACTCGCGCACCGCATCTTCGTCGAGCTCGGCTTCGCGGTTCGGCCGCGATAGCACCGCGGCGACAGCGATCTCGCCCCAGGTTTCGTCGGCAATGCCCACCACCGCGACGTCTTGCACCGCGGGATGCTCGCGCAGCACTTCTTCGATCTCTAGCGCGCTGAGTTTGTAGCCACCGCTCTTCAGGATGTCGACGCTGGTGCGACCCAGGATCTTAATAAAACCGTCGTCGAGGTAGGTCGCGGTATCTCCGCTCTTGAACCAGCCGTCTTCGAAAGCTTCGTCCGTCGCCTTGGGGTTTTCGTCGTATCCCAAGAAAACGCTCGGCCCGCGTATCCAGATTTCTCCGGGTTCTCCAGGTGGGGCGTCAGCGCCGCCCTCGTCCACGATCCGCAGATCCATGCCGGGCAGCACCTGACCGCAGCTACCCGGCACCCGCGGCCCGTCGATGGGGTTGGAGCTGCCGACGCCGATCTCCGTCATGCCGAAGCGCTCCAGGGGGTAGTTCCCGGTGAGCGTGCGAATGCGCTCGCCGATGGTCACTGGCAACGCGGCGCTACCGCTGGTCACCAGGCGTAGCCCCGCAGCATGGCTGCGATAGCGGGACTGCACCGCCGCGTCCGTCGCGTCAAAAGCGTCGAGCAGCTTCTTGTGCATGGTCGGGACGCCCATCAGCACCGTGGCGTCTTGCATCGCTTCCCACATGCGCTCCGCGTCAAACTTCTGCAGCATGCGCGTGCTGCCCCCCGCAAGCAGCGAAACGAAGAGCGCGATCCCCAGCCCGTGTAGATGGTGCAAAGGCAAGCAGTGCAGCAGCACGTCGGATTCACGCCATTGCCAGGCAGACGCCAGAAGGTTTGCGATCGCGGCAAGGTTGTCATGACTGATCAGCGCACCTTTGGGTTTACCCGTCGTACCGCTGGTGTAGAGAATGACCGCGACGTCCTGCCCTGCTGCGTCCGTTTGGGACAGCGGCGCACGCGCACGCACGGACTCGATGTCGATCACCGGCGCATCCGACAGCTTCTGGGTGTGGGCCAGGTAGTCGGAGCTCGCCAGCACGGCCTCGGCGTGTGACGCCTCGAGGAAGTAACGCTGTTCGGGTTCGGGGTGCAGATGGCTCAAAGGCACCGCAATGGCGCCGGAGAGCACGCAGCCGAAAAAACCCTCGAGCCAGGGGCTGCCTTGCCGCGCGAGTAGCGCGACGCGCTTGCCCCGCAGGTTGCGCTCGGTCAGCTCTGCCGCCACGCAATGCGCCCGTCGGAGCAGCTCCGCAAATGTGACGGATTCGTGGTCATCGATCACCGCGGCGTGATTGCCGCGACGCGTCGCAACGTCTCGAAACTGCGTGCACAGCCTGCTTGCCGCCATGAGGCATCGCAATTGACACGCGGATGCCGCAGCGCGCAAGGAAGAAAATTGCCCGCCAGGGGGGTCGGCAAGCACTTGGCCGGCATGTGGGACGGCGAAGAAGCGCTATGCTGCGCGCATGCCCGACGCAAGCCAAGACCGAGTCGCCCGCGGGGTGCTGGTGCTGTGTGGCCTTGCGTTCTTGGCGGTGGGCATCGCGTTCTTGGTGACGCCGGTGAGCATGGCAGCGCATGTTGGCATTACGCTCGATGCAGTGAGTTCAAAGAGCGATCTACGCGCAGTGTACGGCGGCTTGGATGCGGGACTGGGACTGTTCTTCTTGGCCTGCGCGGGCCGGCGCAGCTGGGTGGCACCGGGACTGTTTGCGGCCATGTTGTGCTTTGTCGGACTCGTCGCCGGTCGCATCACATCCCTGACGTTGGATGGGGCGCCGGGTGCGCTCGTGTTCTTGCTCTTTGGCAGCGAGCTCTTGGGCGCTGTCGGGAGTGCCTGGGGACTGTTCAGCCTGCGTCCGCATCGCAAAGACGACGAAGAGCCCGCCGGCGAAGGCCCCGCGCTGTTGGACGCGTTGAAGTAAGTCTCCAGAGCCGGCGCGGTTGAGCTGCGGCGCGCAGTCAGCACCCGGAAAAGAAGCCGCAAGAACTGACGGAATCAGATGAAATCGGAAAACTCGCGCCGTCCGATTCGGCGCGCCGACGCGCCAGTTGCCATTCACGATCCCGCGTTTCGGCTCCGCCCCGCGGCAGGCGCGTCAGGCTGCAGCCTCCGGAGTGTGCTAGTTCCTCTTGCTTCACCCTTCGATGAGGTCATGCATGAGCGCTCGGGCATATTTTGCGGGACTGGTTAGCGTCCTGTTGGTCGCCGGCTGCGGCGGGAGCGACGATTCGCCCGGGCAGCCGGTCTTCGACGCGGGCGTCGGCGACAGCGCTACGCAGGACGGCTTCGCGCCGGATGCACCTGACGACGGCGGGCCGCTTCCCGATGGCGCGATCCCAGACGCAGCCTGTGGCACCGCGACGCAGTGCGCTCAGGCTGACGAGCAGCGTGCGGCGGACAACATGACAGCGGCCGCGGCGGATCCCCTTGTTCTTCGTGACTTCCTAGACGCGGTGCCAAAGGGCGGGGACTTACATATGCATCTCTCCGGCGCCGTATACGCCGAGACGTATATGGAGTGGGCGCGTGCCGAGGGAGGATTCTGCATCACGAACAGTTCCCTCGCCCTGTCCAAGTTCTGCAACAACACTTCAACGACGTCGCCGGTGCCCACCCCGGCGGACGCTCTGTTCAATGATGTGATCCGGGCCTGGTCCATGCAGGACTTCGTGCCGGGCGCAACGACGGGCCACGATCACTTCTTCTCGACCTTCGGTAAGTTTGGCGCCATCTCCGGCAAGGCGTATCACGCGCGCGGCCTCGCCGACGTGATGAAGCGCGCCGACAGCGAAAACATGCTCTACGTCGAACCCATGCTGCACTCGAATTCGACCGGGGGCAGTATCGGCAGCACGGTATGGACCGGCGGCGCGCTAAACACATCGGATCTACCAGCCTTCCACGCGGCGCTGCTCGCCTACAGTGGCTGGAACGCCGCGGTGCAAAACATCTTGAGCGACATCCAAGCGACGGACTCGGGCGCGCAACAAGAACTGGGCTGCAGCGGCGCCAACGCACACAGCGCGTGTCGCGTGGGTGCGCGTTTTATGGTGTACATCTCCCGGGGCGGCAGTGGGCCTCAGGTATTTGCGCAAATGGTGGCGGCTTTTGAGGCGGCCATGGTCGAGCCGCGCCTCGTGGCCGTGAACCTGGTTGGCCCAGAAGACGGCAATTCAGCACTGAGCGCCTACGACCGACATATGGAGATGCTTGGCTATCTGAATGGCGCGTACGCGGGCAAGAGCCCGCTGCATGTCACGCTGCACGCTGGAGAGATCACCCCTAAGTACCTGCCTTCCAACTACAACATCGCCAGCATCAACCACATCCGAAAAGCTGTTCAGATCGCGAAGGCGGAACGCATCGGCCACGGTATCGATGTGCTTGGTGAAACGGATCCGGTCGGACTGTTGACCGAGATGCGGCAGCTTGGAGTGATGGTCGAGATCGGGCTCAGCAGTAACATCCAGATCCTCGAGGTCAGTGGCACCGACCATCCCTTGTCGGCCTATTTGCAACACGATGTACCGGTGGCGTTGGCAACCGACGATCAAGCTGTGTCGCGCTCGAGCATGACAGGCGAGTACATGCGAGCGGTGCAAGACCAGAAGCTTCGCTACGCAACTCTGAAGAAGATGGCGCGCACCAGCCTTGAAAAGTCGTTCTTGCCGGGCGCAAGTCTGTGGCAAAACCTCGACACGCTCCAATCAGTGCCAGAATGCGCCCCCACCGCAACCAGCTACTACGGCGACCAACCCGCGCCTCCCGCCTGCCCGCCGTTCTTGAGCACCAGTGAAAAGGCAGCGATGCAGTGGGAGCTCGAACAGCGCTTCCGCGAGTTCGAATCGAAACAGTGAGTGTTG
>CALMUT010000080.1 GCA_937872925.1 uncultured Myxococcales bacterium
CCCGCCCCAGGGTAACCATTTCCCGGCCCATTGGCCGGCAAGGTGGGGTTGACGTGGTACCGGGCGCAACGTAGCGGGGCGATCCACCCTGACCTGGGTAGTCATTGGCGGCCCGGGTGGCTGTACCGCGGTGGACGGGCCGTTCCGTTCCCGCAAGGGCGCGCAGACGAAAGCAGAGCTATTTCGTTAGCAACGCGCCGTTCCTGGGGCCGACTGGTGGCTCGATGACACCTCCTCGACAGGTGCTGGCTGGGCGCACATATATGCTGACGCGGCGGGTGGCACACCGGCAGTTCCTCATGCGCCCGAGCACCGAAACGGACGCAGCGTTCGTCTATTGCCTCGCGGTCGCCGCTGAACGCTACGACATGCGAGTGTGCTGGGTCATGGTGATGAGCAATCACTACCACGCCGGAATTCACGACACGCACGGCTGCTTCCCGGAGTTCTGCCGCTATTTCCACAGCCTGCTAGCCCGATGCATCAACTGCTTCTATGGCCGCTGGGAGAACCTTTGGGCATCTGAACCAACCGGCGCGCTGCACCTCGGCGACCCGAACGCTGTCTTCGACAAGATGATCTATTCGCTATGCAATCCTGTAAACGACGACTTGGTTGATCGAGTGCGCAACTGGCCAGGATTCTCCTCCTACGGACATCAGCTCGCTGATCGACCCGTGAAGGCCATCCGGCCACATTGGTTCTTCGACGAGAAAGGGAGCATGCCCAAACAAGTGGCCTTGCGCTTCGCTCGGCCCCCGGAGTTCGCGCATCTTAGCATCACGCAGTGGGCTGAAAAAATCGAAACAGCGGTCGCCTACAAAGAGGCTGAAGCCAAAGCAATGCGCAAGATCGCCGGTCGCGGAGTGCTTGGGAGCAAGGCCGTCCGCCGTCAGTCGCCGTTTTCCTACCCCAGGTCGAGCTCCGAGAGGCGGCGACTGAGACCGCGAGTCGCCACCAAGAACAAGTGGCGCCGCATCGAGCTGCTCCAGCTCAACAGGTACTTTCAGCGCCGCTACCGAGAAGCATACGCTCGGAGGAGTTCTGGCGATACCGAAGTCGTGTTCCCGCACGGTAGCTACAAGCTTCGCGTGCAGGGCCTCGTGCGTTGCGAACCCCCTCCGCCGCGCTGACTCAGACCGCGTTGCGAACCCCTCCGCTGCGCTCCCTCAAGCCGCACTCCCTCGGATGCACAGAACAACATTGCGTCAGCGCGGAGCTGCGTTCGGCGCTCCGAGCAGCTTGGATCTCAGGCCCCTCAAGGTCGAACCTGGCGCGCGCTGTGGGGGCACCGGGCGGTTCTGCGTCGAGTCTTTTTCCTGCCGCTACCACGAATCCTGATCGCGCCAGACTTACCTTCGGGCGGGGCGGGGGCGTCTGGCACGCCCGGCAGGATTCGAACCTGCGACCAATGGATTAGAAATCCATCGCTCTATCCGGCTGAGCTACGGGCGCGTAGTTCGGTTGGGTCAATTTCGTCGGTGGCGCTAAGGTGTCAAGAGACATTTGACGCCGACGGGGCCAGCCGGCCTCTCGGAGCACGAGCGCCAACCGCGTGCTAGCTTCCGCGCCGTGGCTAACGCACTGAACCAAGCGCAGTCCGACTTCTGGAACCACCTCGCCGGCCCGGTATGGGTTTCGGAGAAGGAGCGACTCGATCGCTTCTCCGCCCACTTCCTGGAGCGCGGCATGGCACGGCTGGCTCCCAAAGCCGGACAGCGCGTCCTCGACGTGGGCTGCGGCACCGGCGCCTCTACCCTGGCGCTGGCCGAAGCCGTCGGGAGCGCAGGCAAGGTCATCGGCGTGGACATTTGCCGCGTCATGCTAGACGCGGCACGTGGCGCGCTGTCCGCCCACAAGCACGCGGAGCTGCTCGAGGCCGACGCGCAAACCTACCAACCGGCGTCGCCGGTCCACCTCGTGTTCTCGCGTTTTGGCGTGATGTTCTTCGAAGATCCACCCGCTGCTTTCGACAATCTGCGGCAAACGCTCAGCGTCGGCGGCAAGCTCGGCTTCTTGTGTTGGCGCGCGCGTGAAGAGAACGAGTGGGCCACGCTACCGATGGCTGCCGCCGCAGAGGTGATCGACCCACCAACGACGGATCCAGAAGCCCCGGGGCCCTTCCGCATGCAAAACGGCACGCGCGTCGTGGAGCTGCTGATGAACGCGGGCTTCGATGACGCCGAAGTCGAGGCCCTTGACCACAGCGCCGTCTTCGAAGTCGCGGAGGCCTGCGAGTTCTTCAGTCGCGTTGGCCCCATGGCGGCGTTTCTGCGCGAGGCGGACGACGCCACGGCAGAGCAACTACAGTCGGCGCTGCGAGCGGCACTCGAAGCACGAGCGCAGGGCGGCGACCGCGTCGAGCTCCAAGCCGCAGCGTGGTGGGTCAGCGCCACGCGCGCCGAATAGCCCAGCGCCACCCGCCCGAACCTCGGCGCCGAAGCGTCACCACTCTCCTTGGCTCGGCATGCTGGCCCACGGCTCTTTGCTCGGCAGTGCCGCGCCCTTCTGCAAAAGCTCCACGGAGATCTCGTCGGGCGAGCGAACGAATGCCATGCGTCCGTCCCGGGGCGGTCGCAAGATCGTGACGCCAGCGGCGGCCAGGGTGTCACACAGCGCGTAAATATCGTCGACCTCGAAAGCGAGGTGTCCGAAGTTGCGGCCACCGGTGTAGGCGTCTTTCTGGTCCCAGTTGTAGGTTAGCTCGATCTGCGCGCTGTCACCGGCAGTGCCAGTACTGAGAAAGACCAAGGTGAACCGACCGCTTTCGCTCTCGCTGCGACGGATCTCCTTCAAGCCCAATAGACCGCAGAAGAACCCGAGCGTCGCATCCAGATCCCGCACGCGGATCATCGAGTGCAAAAAGCGCATGCCCCGAACATAGGCCCAACGCCGAGACTCTGCAATTTCCCCTTGGCACCTTGTGCCCGAGAGCTCCGCAAACACCCCGAAGCAGCCCAAGCTCTGCGAATCTGGAACGGCGTGGTCCGCCAAAACGCCTCGATTCGCTGCGCAGCGACTGAAGCCCACCGCCAAATCGTCGCCTCCCTGGGCGGTTTGATTTACCCTGCGCGACGTGATTCGCTTTGCTTCCTGCTGCCTCGCCGCTGCACTCGTGCTTGCCCCCGCGCCTGGTCTTGCCCAAGACGTCACGAGCCAAGACAAGAAAGCCGCCGAGCACATGGGGCAGGGGCGTTGGCTCGAAGCATCCCAAGTACTACGTGAACTGGTCACCACCGCCCCAAGCGCGACGCGGCTGTTCAACCTGGCGCAAGCTGAGCGCAATCTCGGCGCACTGGCAGACGCGAAGATGCATTTCGCCCAGGCCTTGGAGCACGCGAAGAAAGAGAAGCTTACCCCTGTAGGCCAGGCAGCGCAGGCGTCCCTGGCGGATCTAGAAGGCAAAGTGCCGTACCTCCACGTCGAGTTGCCATCGAATGTCGAGAACGCCGAAGTCCGGATCGACGGACGCATCGTTTCCTTGGATGCCGATGGCGGGCTGGAAGTGAACCCGGGCACGCGCCAACTCATGGTCACGGTGGCCGGCTTCGAAAGCTACGAACGCACGCTCGTTCCGCGCATCGGTGACCGCTTGCAGGTGCAAGTCGAAATGCCCGCGAAGAGTGGCGGCGCTCCGGCGGGCGCTGGCTCCTCGAATCCGCCACCAGGCGGCCCATCCGACACGGGCGGTGTGAGTACGGACGACCTGCCGTCTTCAGGCCCGCCCCTTGCGTCCATCGTGCTGGGCGGCGTGGGCGTCGTCGCAGCCGCGGCCGGCGGGATATTCTTCCTACAAACCCAGAGCAAGTTCAGCGAGGCCGAAGACGTCTGCCCGGGAAGCTGCCCACCCGCACAGATAAAGCAGGCGCAAGATCTGGTGGACGAAGGCCAGAGCGCGCAGCTCCTCGGCGGCGTATTCCTCGGGGTCGGTGTGGCAGCACTGGCCACAGCCACCGTCCTGTGGGTCCTCGACAAACCCGCAAAAGACAGCGCCCGATTAGGCTTCGCGCCTCTGCCCGGAGGCGGCCAGGCCGTCTTCACCGCGCCGTTGTTTTAGTTCCTCACGCTGCGGGCCAAGCGCGTAGTTTTTGACGGCGCGCTGTGCAACTCTGCGCGCATGGGATCTCGATTCCTGGTCTTGGCGGCGCTGGCGCTATGCGCGTGTGACAAAGCCCCGAGTGAGCCCGCTGCCGCAAGCAGCGCGGTCCCCTCCCGGCCGTCCGCCGCCTCACTACCGAGCGCGTCCGCCACACCCGAAGCCGAGCCGCGCCCCAAATCCCCTGCTGAGTTTCAGCGCCACGCCGACAAGCTCGCTCACAAGTTCATCATCTTGGACGGCCACATCGACGTGCCGTATCGCCTCGAAGAAAGCAAAGACGCAAAAGGCGCGCTGACCGAAAACGTCCTAGAGCGCACCAAGAAGGGGGACTTCGATCTGCCTCGGGCCAAACAAGGCGGTCTCGACGCGCCCTTCTTCAGCATCTACGTGCCCGCGCGCTATGAAAAGCGGGGTGCAAAAAAGCTCGCAGACAGCCTGATCGATCTAGTCGGGGGCATTGTAGAAAAGAGCGAGGGGCGCATGACCATCGCCACCAACCCAGCGCAGATCGCACAAGCGTTCAGCGCCGGCAAGATGGCCGTGCTACTGGGCATGGAGAACGGTTCTCCCGTTGAGGGCAAGCTCGAGAACCTCGCGCATTTCTTCGAACGTGGCATTCGGTACATCACCCTCGCGCACTCGAAGGACAACCACATCAGTGATTCGTCCTACGACACTAGGAATACCCACAAGGGGCTCAGCCCCTTTGGCGAAAAAGTCGTTGTCGAGATGGCGCGGCTCGGCATCTTGGTCGATGTTTCTCACATCTCCGACCAAGCCTTCGACGACGTCATGCGGGTGTCGCCGGTGCCGGTCATTGCATCGCATTCCTCGTGTCGCCACTACACGCCGGGATTCCAGCGCAACATGAGTGACGAGATGATCGTCACGCTCGCGAAGAAGGGCGGCGTCATTCAAATCAACTTCGGCTCCGACTTCATCGACGGCAGCATCCAAAAGCAGAACAAAGGCCGCTACGCGGAGCTCTCCAAGCTACTTGAGAAGCGCAAGCTGGACTGGTCCGACAAGCGCGCCAAGGCCGTCAAGGAGGAGTTCTGGCAAAAGTTCGAGAAGAAGTTCGCCAAGATCGAACAAGTCGCCGACCACATTGACCACGTGAAAAAGCTCGTCGGCATTGACCACGTGGGCTTGGGTTCCGACTTCGACGGCGTGGGTGACTCCTTACCGGACGGACTCAAAGACGTGTCTCAGTATCCGAACTTGATCCGAGTGCTACTCGAGCGCGGATATAGCGACGAAGACATCGAGAAGTTGTGCGCCAAGAACGTGCTGCGGGTCTGGACCGCCGTGGAAAAGCACGCGGCAAACGAAGCGAGCAAGTCGTCTCTGTAGAAGGAGGCGGGCAATGGCCCCAACCACGAAGTGCCGCGCCAGGCGCTGGTGAGCTTCGGAGACGCCCTCACACCCCGTGGACTTGCGTCACGCACGGTCGCGCACCGCCTTGTAGTGATTGATCAGGCCATTGGTGGAGCTGTCGTGGCTTTGAACCGGCGCATTGCCAGCCAGTTCCGGCAAGATCGCCTTGGCCAACTGCTTTCCAAGCTCCACGCCCCACTGATCGAAGCTGTTCACGTTCCAGATCACGCCCTGCACGAAGATCTTGTGCTCGTAAAGCGCGATCAAAGCCCCCAATGTATGCGGCGTGATGCGGTCGACCAAGAGCGTGCTAGTTGGACGCCCCCCCGGGAACACTTTGTGCGGAAGCAGTTCCGCGGTCCGCGCCGCATCCAGTCCCTGCGCCTGTAGCTCCGCGCGCGCTTCCGATTCGGTCTTTCCGCGCATCAGCGCCTCGGTCTGCGCGAAAAAGTTCGCGAGCAAGATCCGGTGGTGGTCACCGAGCGCATTGTGGCTATGCACCGGAGCGATGAAGTCCGCCGGCACGAGCCGCGTGCCTTGGTGGATCAGCTGGTAGAATGCGTGTTGCCCGTTGGTGCCGGGCTCTCCAAAGATGATTGGGCCGGTGGTGTAGTCCGTGATGGGCTGGCCGTCCTTTGTCACGCCTTTGCCGTTGCTCTCCATGTCCCCCTGCTGGAAGTACGCGGCAAAGCGATGCAGGTACTGGTCGTAGGGCAAGATCGCGTGGCTGTGCGCTCCCCAGAAGTTTGCGTACCAAACGCCTAGAAGCGCCATCAGCACAGGAACGTTCTGTTCGAAGGACGCCGTGCGAAAGTGCTCGTCCATCGTGTGCGCCCCGCCCAAGAGCTCTTCGAAGTTGTCCATGCCGATGCCGCACGCGATCGAAAGCCCAATGGCAGACCACAAGGAAAAGCGGCCGCCGACCCAATCCCAGAACTCGAACATGTTCTCGGCATCGATACCAAAGGCGCGCACCGCTGCCTCGTTCGTGGAGAGCGCAACGAAGTGCTTGGGCACCGCGCTTTCACCCAACGCATCCGTCAGCCATTTGCGTGCGGAATGGGCGTTGGTCAGGGTTTCTTGAGTCGTGAAGGTCTTGGACGCCACGCAAAAGAGCGTGCGTGCTGGGTCGAGACCGCACAGGGTCTCGCTCAAGTGCGTGCCGTCCACGTTCGAGACGAAGTGCAGCTCGATCCCTGCATGCCGATACGGCCGTAGCGCCTCGGTGACCATCATCGGCCCCAAGTCCGAACCGCCGATGCCGATGTTCACCACGTGGCCGATCTGCTGCCCTGTAGCCCCGCGCCAGGCGCCACCGTGCAATGCATCCACGAAGCGGCGCATCTTGCTCAAGACACGCTTCACATCAGGCATGACGTCGATTCCATCCACGTGCATGGACTTGTCCGAGCGATTGCGCAGCGCCACGTGCAACACCGCGCGCCCCTCGGTCACGTTGATCTTCTCACCAGCGAACATGGCGTTGATCGCCGACTTCAACTCCGCCTGTTCCGCCAAGCCGCAAAGCAGCCCCATGGTTTCTTCGGTGATGCGGTGCTTCGAGTAGTCAAATAGGATCGCTCCGAGCGAAACCCTAAACCGCTCGAAACGTTTCGGATCGTCGGCAAACAACTGTCGCAGCGGCACCGACGCGAGGGACTTTTGGTGATCGGAAAGCGCGCGGAACGCGGCAGATTCTGTGAGCGTGGACATGCCACGCATGGTACCCCTGCACGGGGCCTGGATTCACCCCCAGCCCGCTGCCGGACGAAATGGGGCACTACCGCACCAAAGACCTGCTGCTGCCGCCAAGCCTGGTCAGTTTCTTGCGCGCGCCACTGGCCGCGCTCTTTCCGTTCACGGTCGACCGACCCGGGGTCGCCCTCGGTGTCATTGCTGTTGCGGGCGCCAGCGACGTGCTCGATGGCTTCTTGGCGCGCCGCTTCAACCTTGCCACGCCCGCAGGAGCCGTGGTGGATGGCGTCACCGACAAGCTTTTCGCGTCTTCCGTCGTCGCGACGTTGTTCTTTACAGGGCGCCTCGACCTGCTGGGCGTTGCGCTGCTCGGTATGCGCGAGTTGGGCGAAGCCCCCCTTGTGTTGTGGTGGGCGGTCAGTCGCCCGCGCCGCAAAACAAAGGCCGAAGCGCCCAAAACGAATGCGCTGGACAAGGCCGCCACCGTGCTGCAGTTTGTCGCGGTGGGTGCGGCGCTCCTCGCGCACCCCGCTGCCTGGCCGCTGCTGTACGCCACCGGCGCCCTGGGTCTGGTCGCTGCGCTCAGCTATTGGCGCCGCGAGCTCGCCAGTCTTGCGCGCTGATTTTTTTTTGGTTTTGTGTGGCGACCAAGCACGTCATCGAAAACGCCCGGTCGGCGGGGTCGCTCGCCCCCCCCGTCGTCCGCAGCGACGGTCGCTCCACGTCGCTTCACTGACGTGCCAGCGGTGCGCGCCATGAGGGCGGCGTGCCCCTAACCGCGCACCGCAAACGTCCCCGCGCAGCTAGCGCGGCTTGCGACGCGGCGGAGGTGGCGGACCCTTGCGCGGGCTCGCCGCTGGCGGCTCCGGTTCAGCGCGGCGATCTGCGCTGTATTCCCCGGGCATCTCCAATACGGCTAGGGGCCGGTCGTAGGAGCCAAACGCCGGTGGCTCGGACGCAAGCGCGGGCGGTGGCTCTGACTCCGGCTCGCTTGCGGGGTGACCGGACATGCCCTTGAGCAACGCGGTGTCGAAGGCCGACAGCGAAGCAGCCCGGTGCTCGCGTGCGTACGCGGGCCTGCCGCGCAGGACGACGCGTCGATCGCTGAGCGGTTCCGCTAGTGCCAGCGGCGCGAGTTGTCGCCCGCGCGCCTGAACCTCTGCCGCAAACTCGCCAAGCGGCGCGTTGAAGCACACTGGACCCAAGATGCGCTCTGCGCTGAAGCCATCGTCGACAAGTAGTTCCAGGACGGCGAGCTCTGAGTCGCCGATGAGTTTGACCACCAGGTCCCCATCTACCCACGAGTGGTTCGCCATGGCCGCGAGCAGCGCCAACACGCGGTGCGCTTCATCATTGGGTTTTGAAACCTCCGCCATAGCGCGCACCAGCGCGAGGCACTTTTGCCGCGGCGAAGCGTCGTTCATCGAAGCCGCCGGAGCCACCGCCGCGGCGATGCGCTCTTTGGTGACTTCGCGGCAAGACTGGAGAGCGTCAGATTGGGTCAGAGATTCACCTTGCGCTCTGCCGTAGAGCTTGTCGAGAGGCAGGGTCCACGTGGTGTTTTCCTGGGCGTTGGCGCCAGCCGATGCATCCGCCGCCGCCGGCCGCTGCCTCGTGACGCTACTGTCGAGGACGCCACCCAGCGAGCTACAAACTCCTGTACCCTCTGTACGTGGAACGCCGACCAGTTCGTCATCGCCTCGGAACAGGACTACTCACCGCGGCAGCGCTATCGCTCGCGCCACCGCTGCACGCCGCTCCAGTGTGGACGGGCGATTTCGAAACCGGGGACATGAGTCAGTGGCAGGGCACGCTGAACCCCGAAGGGATCCAAATCGTGCAATCACCGGCGCTGGGCAGCTACGCCGGACACATCACGCTGACAAACGCAAACACCTGGTCCAACGGATTGCACCGCGTGGAGTTCCGCCACGTACCCAGCGCGGCGCGCACCAAAGAGGGAGCCGCAACGTACTTCGCTTGGAGTTTCTATCTGCCCGCAGCGCTCCCGCAAACACCGTCGCAGCAGATCGGCTACTGGGAATCGCAGCAGAGTTTCCAGCAGATGATGGCCTTCGCCGCAGCTGGCACGGAGCTTTCCTTTTCCACACGCAAGCCGAGCAACAAGGTGCAATGGAAAGCGGACGTGCTGAAAACCATGACGTGGCACCGTATCGCGATGCGCTTGCTTTGGTCTAAGGACGAGGCGAAGGGCTCAGTCGACGTGTGGTTCGACGGACAGCAGGTCGTCAGCGGCGCCAAGGCGCAGACTTTGGCCGACGACAATCCGCACTTTACCCAAGTCGGGCTGCTGCGCGGCACGGACCCGTTTTCAGATGCGCCGGAAATCATGATCGACAGCGGCGTAGAAGGCGACACGCTGGCGGATGTGCAGCCGGATCCGATCGGCACCGCAGGTGCGGGCGGCGCTGCGGGAGGCACCGGAGGGGCAGGCGGCGCCGCAGGCACAAAAGGCAGCGGCGGAAGCGCGGGCACTGCAGGCGCCGGAGGTACAGGCGCGGCAAGCGGCGGCACGACGTCGGGCAGCGGAGGCGCTACCGGCAAACCGCCATCCGAGGACGACGCAGGTTGCGGCTGTCGCGTGCCGAGGGGTAGTTCAGCTCCCGTCGGCTCGAACGCTGCACTGCTCCTGCTGCTCTGTGCGGCGCGCCGCCGTCGGCCCGATGGGAAACTTCGGCACTGACGCCGGTACGGACGCTTTCTGCTAAGTTGTGGCAGTCGTGACAGCGCCACCAGCATCCGTACACTGGCTATTTTGGGAGACGGACGCGTCTGGATTGGACACGACCGAACACCGCAACGAGATCCTCGCGCGCATTCTTGAGCGCGGACGGTTGGAAGACGTTGCGTGGGCGCTTGCGGAATACGGCGAGCAAGGTTTTCTGGAGTTCTTTCGTAGGGGCCACCCCGCGCTGAGCGACAAGACAAGAAGATTCTGGCAGCTCTTTCTGGATGCACGAGAAGAAACATGGCCCCTGCAAGCACGCTCAGCCGCGAACAACAGCGCGCCCTGGATCGACTAGGCAGCGCCAGATCGTTGCGGGAGTTCTACCTAGCGAGCGGAACTGCTATCGGTTTGCACCTTGGTCATCGCCGGTCGCTGGATTTGGAGCTGTTCAGCATTCGAAGACGCAGCCCCGCGTGAACTACGCCGTCGTCTCAAAGAAAAGCCCTAGCAGGCACGTCGTGCGGTTCGACCGCCCAGTGGGCTCACTGCGGCGATCGGCTGCGTCCGCGCTAGCGCGCTAGCGCGGATCCAAGTTCTCCATACCGCGCAGCGTGGCCGTGCCCTTCAGCTGGACCTGGCTCCAAGCGTCACCGACGATATCACCGGAAAACAGCGTGCTTTGATCGCCAGACACGTACTTGCGCAGTCCATCGTGTGAAATCAGCGCCGCAAACAGATCGCGGTTCGTTGGCGCCGGTGCGGTCTGCCAATTCCCCTCGGCGTGTTGTTCCGCGATCAGCCCCGCGTTGCCGGCGACGAGGGCGTGTTTGCCGTCGTGGGATACGGCGACCGCACGCAAACCACGGGACAGACTCGCGCTCTTGTCGAAGCTGACGCCCAGATCGTTGCTTTCCCAAATCACGCCCTCAGAATCGACAACCAAGATCCGGCCGCCGCTGGCGTCCATGGCAACACCGTACAGATCCCCGGCGCCTGGGATCGTCACTGGCGCGAAGCTGGCCCCGCGATCCATCGAGCGTGCAACCGCAGCGCCATCCCCCACGGCCAGCATGAGCTGTCCGCCATGGGAGACCGCAACCGAGCGCAGCGTCGACCCAAACAGCGGGGGCACCAGCGCCCAAGTATCGCCTCCGCTGTCTGTCACCGCGATCGTGCCCGCGTCACCCGCCACGATCCCGATGAACTTGCCCTGAGCACCGGAGAACTGGCTGGTGAGGCGCACCGCCCGCAGGGTCTGATCCGTCGCGACGTGTTGTTCGGTCCACGTTTCGCCGCTGTCCGTCGAGCGCGCGACGTAGCCAGATTCACCAACGGCCCAGCCGTCGTTGTTGCCGACGCACGCTACGGCGTGCAGATCGCGATCCGTGAGTGTGCGCTCGTGCCACTGCACGTCGTCGAACGTCTGCGCGAACGTCCCGTTGTCGCCCACGGCAGCAACCCAGCCCTGGTTGCCACCAGTCCCGCCGTCCTTGGGAGCCGGTTTCTTGTCGTCGTCGCTGCCGCAGGCAGCCATGAGGCCGAGTCCCAGAACCAGCGTCCCCGTCACAATCGCGGTCTTCATGGGCACTAGGGTACATGACATTGAGCAAGTCACCCGAGACTCTAGGCTCATACTACTGGAATCATTGGACTTTCTTGGCGCCCCGGACGAACCACGCAGCGCTGTAGCCCACGCGGGCCAGCGCTGTAAGCTCCGCCAAGGCCGCTCCGTTGACTGATACGCCTCACTGCCCCCGACCCCCATGCCGGAACACAAACCTAGACTCATCAGTGCGCTCTGCGCCGCCTCCCTGCTCGCCGCGATCGGCTGTGGCTCCAACAAACCCGCCAAACCGCCGGATGCAGGCCCCGCGACCGAGCGGGATTCCAGCGCCAAGCAGCGCGAGAAGGTGGCGATCACCGTCTACAACCAGAACTTCGGTTTGGTGCGGGAGATCCGCAAAGTCGAGCTGGGCAAGGGACGCGTGGCTTTGGAGTACCAAGACGTATCCGCCCATATCCAGCCCGAGACGGTGCACATACGGAGCCTAGACCGAGGCGACGCGCTGTCCGTGCTCGAGCAGAACTACCGCTATGACCTGCTCAGTCCCCAGAAGCTGCTTGAGAAGTATGTGGGGAAGACGATCAAGGTCTACCGCTACAACGAAAAGACCGGCACCGAAGACGCCTTCGATGCGGAAGTCCTCGCAGTCGAAAAAGGCACGGTGCTCAAGATCAACGGTGAAGTGACCTACAACTTCCCGGGGCGCTTCGCTTTCCCGGAGGTGCCAAAGAACTTGATGGCCAAACCAACACTGGTGTGGCTGCTGACTAGCGGCATGCCCCAGCAACGCGTAGAGGTGAGCTACATCTCGCAGAACCTGAACTGGAACGCCGACTACGTCCTGACCGTGAACGACAAGGACGACGCAGGCGATCTAACCGGCTGGGTCACGCTGACGAATAACAGCGGAACCAGCTACGAAAGCGCGGAACTCAAGCTGGTCGCTGGCGATGTGCAGCGGGTACGTCAAGAAATGAACCGTGACCGCTACGACGATCTCGACGAAGCGGAGAGCGCCCCCGGCGGCGACAAACAATTCAGCGAAGAGGGCTTCTTCGAGTACCACCTGTATACCCTGGGTCGCGCGACGGACCTGCTCGACAAGGAACAGAAACAGGTGACGCTGCTGTCAGCCAACGGCATCGGCATCCAGAAGAAGATGATCTACTTCGGTCAGCAGCACTACTACCGCGGCAGCTATGGCCAGGTGATGAAGAACCAGAAAGTCGGCGTCTACCTGGACATCGAGAACAGTGAAAAGAACAAGATGGGCATGCCGCTGCCGCAAGGCATCGTGCGTGTGTACAAGGCCGACAAGGCTGGCGCCAAGCAGTTCATCGGCGAGGACCGCATTGACCACACCCCGCGGGACGAAGAGATCCGCATCAAGATGGGGGAAGCCTTCGACGTGGTTGGTGACCGCAAGCAGACGGAATGGCGAACCCTGGGCCATTGCGCATCCGAAAGCAGCTGGGAAATTGAGCTACGCAATCACAAAGACGAGGCGGTCCGCGTCGAAGTGATGGAACCGATCGCCGGCGACTGGGAGATCCTCACGGAAAGCCACCGTCACATCAAAGAGGACTCCAAGACTTTCAAGTTCGACGTGAGCGTGCCCGCTCGCGGCAAGACCCAAGTGACCTATCGCGTGCGCGTGCGCTGGTGCTGATCATGAAGACACGAAGACTCAAGAACGTCTGCCTTGGCCTCGGCGCGCTTTCCCTGGGCGCACTGGCAAACTCTGCCGCAGCTGCCCCGACCAAAAAGTCCTCGGGCGCCGGCGACCGCAAGGAAGTCAGTATTACCGTCTACAACCAGAACTTCGGCCTGGTGCGAGAAGTCCGCGAGCTGAACTTGGGCACAGGTCAGGTCGCCCTGGCTTTCAAGGACGTCGCGGCGCAGATCCAACCGGAGACGGTTTCGATCAAGGCGGCTGGCGGCGGGCTCTCGGTGCTGGAGCAGAACTACCGCTTCGACCTGCTGACCCCACAAAAGCTGTTGGAAAAGCACGTCGGCCGTAAAGTGCGACTGCACCGCTACAACGAACGCCTGGGCAAGGAAGACAGCTTCGACGCCGAGCTGCTTTCCGTGGCCGACGGCGCCCCCGTCTACAAGATTGGAGGCGAAATAACCTATGCCTTCCCGGGGCGAGTGAGCTTTCCGGGTGTGCCAGACAACCTGATGAGCAAGCCCACCCTGGTGTGGTTGCTAGACAGCAAGGCGCCAAAGCAACGCGTTGAAGTCACCTACCTGACGCAGAACATGACCTGGAAGGCCGACTACGTCTTCGTGATCAACGACAAGGACACGCTGGGGGACTTGACGGGTTGGGTCACGTTGAACAACCGCTCCGGCGCGAGCTACGAAAGTGCACGGCTCAAGCTGGTGGCAGGGGACGTACAGCGGGTCTCGGGCAATATGCAACGCGCGGCGCGCAGCGCGCCCATGACCGCGTCCAAGTCAGAGGACCGTTTTCAGGAAGAGAGCTTCTTCGAGTACCACCTGTATACCTTGCAGCAGCCTACGGACGTGCTGGAGAACGAGCAGAAGCAAGTCACGCTGCTCGAAGCTCAAAACGCGAAGGTGCGCAAGAAGCTGATCTACTACGGTCAGCAGTACTGGTACCGCAGCAGGTACGGCGAAGTGCAGAAGAACCAGAAAGTCGGCGTGTACCTGGACCTAGAGAATACCAAGCAAAACGGCCTGGGCATCCCCCTGCCCAAGGGCATCGTACGCGTATACAAGGCCGACAAGAGCGGCGCCAAGCAGTTCATTGGCGAGGACAGCATCGACCACACCCCGCGCGACGAGCGAGTGCGGATCAAGATGGGCGAGGCCTTCGACGTCGTTGGCGACCGCAAGCAGATGTCCTGGCGCGCTTTCGGTTCCTGCACATCTGAAAGCGAGTGGGAGATCGAGCTACGCAATCACAAAGACAGCGCCGAGCAAGTGGAAGTCTTCGAGCCTATCGGTGGCGACTGGACGGTGCTGGAGTCGACACATCCCCACAAGAAGAAGGACGCATTTACCTTCACCTTTGACGTGAAAGTCCCTTCACGAGGCAAGACCAAGATCAAGTACCGCGTCCGCGTGCGCTGGTGTTGAGATCCCCGGAGGGGCATGCGAAAAAGCGAGGGTGGGGACGAGCCGCACAGCGCTGCCAGAGGTAGGCCACACTTCACGCCATCCGCGGATCAGCTCCGGCGCCATCTGGGTCACCCGCGTCGAGCAAGCGCTTTTGGCAGTGCATACAGCGGCACTGACCGTGGTCGCGGCGGTGCATTTGACCTACTCGCCAAAGCTGGTGCTCTCCTTCATCGGTGCGCACAACCGATACATCCGTGACTATTGGTCCATCGTCGACCACACAGGGAACAACGCAGAGTACGGGATCTGGCCTGGCCTATTGTCGGCGGTCTTTGGGGACCTGGGCTGGATTGTTCTCGTTCTGACCCCAATCGCGCTGCCGCTACTGCTCCTCAAGCACAGTCTGGCCCGACAGCCCGGCACGACGTTCTGGACCGTGCTGCGGCGCTTTGTGATCGGCAATTTGGTGGCGGTGCTATTTGCGTTTACCGCCGGAGCGCTGCTAGGTGCGCTCTTCATCGGTGTCAGTCTAGTTGTGTTGCCTCTGGCTGGCCGCCCCTTCTCTGCGGAGTTCGGCACCATCATCGAACTCGTCGCCAGCGGCGTCATTTTCGCTGATCTGGTGTTTGCGGTAAGCGTGTGGTGGATCGACTTGGACGAGGCTCCGGGTACGGAGTGGGCGCTCGGCCTTGGCGCGCTGGCTGGCATCGTATTGGCCGTCGCCGGCGGCTACGCAACCAAAGTAGAAACGCGCGTCGCTGCTCCGACGGAAGGTGCGCCGCTGCTGATCTACACCTATCACAGCCGAAAAGATGTCGTCCGCGAAGAGGACAGCTCGCTCGGGGCGATTCATCGCTTCAGCAACGTGTTCGCACGCAGCACATTCGTAGGAGACGAGCTCACAGCGCCCCTTGAGCAGGTGGGTGACCTGACCCTGACCTTTCAGCACATCTTGGGTCATTCCCCAACAACGCCTTTTCTGAAGGAGCTCCCGGCGTTCTACCACCAACGACCGCGCTGGCTTTCGTGGGATCGCGGCACGGTGAATGTCGGCTATGAGCTGACGCCCTTTGCCACGGGCCTCGCGATCGCGAGCCGGCAGCTGAGCTTCACGCAAGAGGAGGCGGAGCTCGTATTTGCGAAAGACGGCGTGGTCGGTTGGGTGCAAGCGTTGCGCGGGGGCGCAACGGAAGACTTCGGTCTGGTGCTGCGGCGCACGGGAGATTCCGACATCGAGCTTCTATTCGCAGCTTCGCGCGACGGCGTGCGACTCAGCACCCGGACGGACCCACCCCAGGAGCTGGCGAAAGAAGCGCATTCGGGCCTGGCGCAAAGCCTAGCGCTGAAGAGCGAGCAACTCGGCGTCAGCTTTTGGGTGGATCAGAAGCCCGTGTGGCTCCTTTCCGATGCACAAATCGAGCGCGTCGGTGGCGTTAGCCTCGGCGCTGCCTTTTCCGCCAAGACACAAGTGCAAAAGGGCAAGTGAACCGAGAGTTCTGATTCCGTTCACGCTGCGCACAACGCCCACATGGCAAGAATCGCGCATCGACGGATTCGTTCGCATGCTCTAAAGAGGCCGGATCTATTTGTCCGAGCCCATGGCGGGCAATTCGAAAGTGAACGTCGTCCCGCCGGATCCGGTCTCAAAGCCGATCTGACCGCCGTGCGCTTCGACAATGCCTTTGCAGATGGACAGCCCCAGACCACTGCCGCCGTGGGCACGCTCGCTGCCCGCTTCCGCTTGGGCGAAACGCTGGAACACGGAGCGCTGAAACTCCGCCGGGATCCCCGGACCCTGATCCCGCACGGTGACGCGTATCTTCCCGCGGGTACTTGCCAGCGCCACGACCACGGCGTCACCGGGCTCTGAAAACTTGAGGGCATTGCTGACCAGGTTGTCTACGACTTCCGAGATGCGTCCGGCGTCACACACAACCGCACCCACCTCTTGGAGTTCGGACCGAAGTTGCACCCGTTTGGACGTGAACAAGGGTTGTAGTTGCTCTAGCTGCGACGCAATGGTGGCGCGAAGCTCCGTCGGCTTTCGGTCCAGCGCAAGACGCCCTTGGCTCATGCGCTGCACGTCCAACAGGTCATCCACCAGCGCTTCGAGGCGCCTTGCGTTGCGCAACCCGAGCTGCAGCAGTTCCTTGTTCTTTTCCGAAAGCTCCCCACCCACTCCGCCGTCCATCAGCCCAAGCGCCCCCCGCATCGCGGCGAGCGGGGTGCGTAGCTCGTGGCTGACGGTCGACACGAATTCGTCCTTGAGTCGTTCGGACTCGGCCTCGGCGCGCGCGCGTTCGGATTCGAAGAACCACGCGAAGGCCGTGGTCGCGACGACGACGATCGCAAACAGCAAAGCGCGCACGGGGCGCAAGACCTCCGTCGACGGCGCCGTCGACGGGAATCGGTGCCCCGTCAGATGAAGCGCGGTCAATACCGCAAGCCCAGCGAGCGCAAGCCCCGCGAGCGCAACTCCCACCCGACGGCTACAAAAGAAGATCCCACTCAGCGGCGCCAACGTAAGTGCCACTAGCACGGGAATGTCCAAGCCCCCCTGCGGGTACGCAACCGCGAAGGGCAGCACCAGGAGCACCAACGACGGTGCTAGACCGGCACGTTCCGGAGCCATACCCTTCCGAATCAGTACGGGCGTGACGGCAAACGCCGCCAGCGCGATGAGCAGCACACCCAGCGAAACTGCAGGCAGCGGGTCACGAATCTGGCGTCCAACGATACCGACAATAGTCACGATGGCCAGGGTGATGCTCATGCGCACGAGCAATCGAGCTCTGCGCTCGCGGCTCACACGCTCTGGGGCGGCCAGCGTCACGACACACCAGCCTAGCTTGGCCCGGCATCTCAAGTCACGTCAGCCATTTACCGAGATTGCCGCGGGATTTCGAGGGACGGCTGTGGCAATACTCTGGCATGCGTCGCGCTTCTTTTCTTGTGCTGATTCTGACGGCAGTTCTAGCCGCCGCCTGTTCCAAACCGAAACCACCCAAGATCACGCCACATGCTGCGAAGGTCACTGGCATTACGGCCACGGGGCTCACGCTCAGTTGCGACCTGGACGTCGAGAATCCGAACGCCTTTCCGATCATCGTTCGCCGCGTGAACGGAAAGTTCCTGATCGGATCCGGCGTCGAAGTCGGTACCGCGGAGGTCAAGAGCAGCACCAGCGTCGGGGCAGGTAAGACCGAACGCGTGCCCAGCAGCTTGGACATTGCCTGGAGCAATCTCGGCGCGCTCGCTGCGTTGGGCTCGTCACCACAGGTGGACTACACCTTCGAAGGTTTGGCCAACGTCGGCACCGACAAGTGGAACGTCGACGTGCCCTTTCGACTCAAGGGACAGCTGACCCGCACGCAGCTTGTGAACGCAGGCTTGCGCGGGTTTTCCATGCCTGCAGTGCCCACAGCGCCGTAGTGGGACGCTTTCTCGACACCCTCGATAATCCGCGCTAAGTGCGGCGGGTGTCGGATCGAGCCGCAGACAGCTCCACCGGGGAGCTTCGCTTGCGCCCCATTGGCGTTGCCCGCACGCCCCTGCGCGATCCGGCCGACGCGCCACGCCAGTCGGCTGCCGCGAGGGACATCGAGGGCGTGATCGAGCTTGAGCCGGGACATGGCTTCGAGTTTGCCCTGGAGGACTTAGAACCCGGGCAAGCGCTTTGGATCGTGTTTTGGTTTCACCGCAGCGAAAGCTGGCGCGCAAAAGTGCGCCCGCCGCGGGGGCTCAAGCGGCGCGGTGTATTCGCCACACGCTCGCCGCATCGACCGAACCCGATCGGATTGAGCTCGGTAGAGCTATTGCGGGTGGATGGAATGTCCCTACACGTGCGCGGTGTGGACCTCCTGGACGGCACACCTGTGCTGGATATCAAGCCCTTCGTTCCGTACACCGACGCGCTTTTCACTGGCGGGCCGGGTTGGCTCGGAGCGCCCGAAGACGTTGGACCCAAGCTGCGCATTCAGTTCACGCCTAAGGCCAAAGAGCAGCTCGAGTACATGGAGCGCGAGCTCGGGATCGCGCTCGAAAAGACGCTAGCCGAAAAACTCGAACTCGGTACGGCACCACACCCGTACCGGCGCATTAAGAAGGAGCGCAGCGGGTTCCTGCTGGCCTACAAAGAGTGGCGGGTCCGCTTCGAGACCGAGGGCAATACCGCACACGTGCTCAGTCTAGCGACGGGCTATCGGGCCAAGCAGCTCTTCGGCTCTGCATCGCCCGTTTTGGAGCCTCATCGGCGCTTTGTCGCTCGATACGGCTACCCAGGCCATGGCGAACGCTTAGGGGAGGACGGCTCCGCGCCTTCTCAGCCTAACGGGCCGGCGCCTTCCTGCTAAGATTGGACTTCCACATGCGGGGCCACCTCTTTCTTCTTTGCATCCCTCTGGCCATGGTCGCCTGCGCGCAGTCCGACGATGATCTCTTCGGTCCCGGCGGAGCCGGTACGGGCGGCGTGGGTGCGGGAGCGACGCCGGCCACTGGTGGCGGCGTGGCCACTGGCGGATTCGGGGGATTTGGAGCGTTCCCAGGCGGGATGGACGCAAGTCCCGACGGGACTGCGGGAACGGCGGACGGTGGCGTGGCGGCGTCGGGCAGCGGTGGTGCCGCCGCGGCGGGCGGAGTGGGCTCAACCGGTGCCACGGGTGGCCTGGGCTCGACCGGCGGTCTCGGCGCGACGGGCGGATTTGCCGCAACCGGTGGATTTGCTGCAACGGGTGGCTTGGGCGGGAGCGGTGGAATTGGCGCGACCGGCGGATTCGGGGCCACGGGTGGATTCGGGGCCACGGGCGGTTTCGGGGCCACGGGTGGATTCGGGGCCACGGGCGGTTTCGGCGGCTCGACGGGCAGCTGCGTCGGAAACTGTGGCTTCAGTGATCCAAGTGGCTTCTGCTATTGCGACAGCCTGTGCACGAGCGCCGGGGATTGTTGTTCGGACTACGGTAGTGTTTGCGGAGGCGGCGGGACCGGCGGCGGAAGCGGAAGCAGTTGCTGCACCGTGCATTCCACGCCGGGCTGCTCCAATCCGAGCGTCGAGAGCTGCGTCTGCGCCTTCGATTCGTACTGCTGCGCCTTCGACTGGGACAGTACCTGCGTCTCGAACATCTCGCTCTACGGCTGCGGCCCCTGCTGAAGTCGATGACAGATTGTCACGGGATGTGGCCCGCACCCCACGATTGACGGACAGGCTGACCCTGTCCGAGTCCGTCGATCCACGATTTTCTCGAAGAACCCACGTGGCACGCGGATTGCTGTGTCTTAGCTTGAGATGACTTCCAAACGACGACAGCGCGGCGTGACCCCAGTTGAATTGGCGATCGGAGTCGCCGCCATAACCCTGGTGGCTGCCGGCGGCGCGTTCTTCTTTTCGTCGACACGCGCCCAAGAGGACTCAGACCGCGCGGTGACCAGCGCGCAGCGCGTGCTCTCAGCCGCTGAAGAGTGGCAGGGAACCGAGGGCGCGCGAGGCTGCCCCACCCTGTCCCAACTGCAACACGAGCACTTCCTGTCTCAAGAAGCTCCCGTCGAAGACCCCTGGGGCAATCGCTTCAAGATCCAGTGCTCGGCCGAAGACGTGCAAGTGCGCTCCGCTGGACCAGACAGAAAAACCGGAACGGCAGACGACGTGAGCGTTCCCAATGCTCGCGTGCGCAGCTAACGCCACCTACGCGGCGATCTGTTGCGTTGGGACTTCGCGGTACGGCGCGCGCCCGGGTGGCGCCGTGAGCATGGCGCTCGCCAGATAGGGCTGTGCGAGTGGGATCAAGTCGATCTCCGGGTCAAGCTGCTTGCCCAGGCCTTCGGCGACCAAGAGCGCGATGTTGACCACCGTGAACGCAGGATCGATCTGGACCCGATGTCGACGCAGGACGTTCATCACACCGCTCACAGCAGCGCTCACTTCGACCTCGCCCAAACGCTTGCCATACAATCCGCCCAGCTTTTCTTTGACGTCCGCGGCGAATGCCGCGTAGTCGGTATCACCGACGCTGGGCGCGTAAGTGAAAAACAGACGCGCGGCGGCGGCGCTATCTTGTTGGGATAGCGCGATAAAAGTCTCCACCCATGGGCGCAGCAGTTCCCTCGGAATTTCCGTGACCATCCCCAGGTCGATCAGCACCACTCGATCGTCGGGCGTCAGAATGATGTTTCCGGGATGCAGGTCCGCGTGCACAAAGCCGTCGACGAAGATCATCTTCAGCACCGCCTCCGCACCGGTACGCGCCAATTTCGCGCGGTTTCCACCGACTTTTTCCGGCTCAGTCGCCTTCACCCCTTCCACGAAGTCCATCACCAGCACGTGGGCTGTGCAGAGCTCGTCAACGAGTTCGGGCACATCGACATCCGGCACATCGGCAAACGCAGCCGCAAAGCGCCGGTTGTTCAGCGCCTCTTGGCCGAAGTCCAACTGACCGGTCAGTGCGTGTCCAAAACGTTCCACAGCTCCAGGTAGGCTGAGCATATGCACACTCGGGATGCGATCGAAGAGTCGCGCCCAGAACGCCAAGATCAATAGGTCGCGCTCGATTTGAGGCTTAGCGCTGGGCCGCTGCACCTTCACCGCCACGCCGCGCCCCGCGGGCAGCTT
Source organism: uncultured Myxococcales bacterium (assembly GCA_937872925.1). Taxonomy (GTDB): domain Bacteria; phylum Myxococcota_A; class Polyangia; order Polyangiales; family Polyangiaceae; genus JACKEA01. Next base: position 21,113 of record CALMUT010000080.1, read on the forward strand.
GGCGCGGTGAACCTGCGCCACCGACGCCGCTGCGACGGGATGCTCAGAGAACTCCAACAGCTTGCTGTCCCAGTCCGCACCGAGCTCGCGGGCCATGACGGCACGCACTTGCTTGGCAGCCAGGGGCGGTACGTCGTCCTGAAGCCGCGCCAGCTCTGCGATCACACCGGGCGGCAAGAGGTCCGGCCGCGTGCTCAAGATCTGCCCGAATTTGATGAACGTCGCGCCCAAGTGCGAGAGCAGGCGCGCCAGGTGCTCACCAAACAGAGCTTGGCGTCGCGCCAAAGATGCTCCGAAGGCCAGCACGCGGCGCACACACCATGAGCTGATCACCCACAAGGCAACGACGACGATGTGCACGAAACGGATACTGAGCGACAGCCAACGCACGGTGCAGGGACTCTATATCGGCTCTTCGATCGATGCTCCGCGGGATTTCTTTTTCATTTCGCCGGCGGCGTACCAGGCCAGCCCAGCGCCGGCAGTCAGCACCACGAGCATCAGCAGCCAGGGTGGCGCGCGTTCTTTGCGTTTGGGCGCGGCTTGCTTGGCGATCTGGTACGACGACATCTGCAGGCTCACGGGGCCTTCGGGCGAGCGCACCGACAGCGGCGCGGCCCGCTCTTTGATCACCGCCTCCAACGCGGCTCGGCGTTGATCTTGGATAGCTCGCGGCGTGCCCTGAAAAGTGATCCAAACCCGTGGTCGATTGGCGGGTTCCGGTCGGGTGATCTGCAGCGCGGTTGGCACGCCCTCCCGCAGCATCATCGGCACGGGAATACTTCGATAGAAGTGCGCGCCGCCACGGCAAGACACGTCTTCGGAGCTACCGACTTCAGGCAGTATCAGCCCAGCTCCGCAATCACAGACCGGGTCTCCGACGTGAATCACGACGCTCGCCGCTCCCGTGGATGCCTGCAGTTCGAAGCTGTCCTCCAGACCTGCCGTCGCCTCGAAACTCGAAATGTCGGCGCGTTCAAGGATCTCGGTCCAGAGCTCAGGCGGCACTTGGGTGGTGTTGCCGCAACCGCACAGCGCCGGCCGATCGAAGCCAACCGCGGGCGCAGGACGACCGCAGCCACCGCAGCGAAGGCTGACCGTCAACCCGACGTACCGCGGCTCGATCGCTCGCGGTTGTGACCCCATAGGCCCATGCTATCGCGAACTGTCCATGCGACGCGAGAGGCGCCGCGAGTTCCAAGCTGAGCGAACTTTTCCCACGCCGCTGCACTTCGCGGCTAGGCGCGGGCATGGCGCCGCGTCATCAGGCTGAGTCCAACTAGGCCGGCCACCGCGCCCATGCCGACCAAGACGCCGCAAGGCAGGAGCAGATCGGAGATGGCAAACCCTCGGAAATAGACGCCCTCGAAGGCGACGATGCCCCACTTGACGGGACTGAGATGACTCGCGGGGACGAGCCATTGCGGCAGCGCCGAAAGGGGCACCATGGCGCCGCCTAGCATCGCAAGCACGATCAGGGACGCCCAGCCCGCGCCAGCGACGGCCTGCTCACTTCCGCCCACGGATCCGAACAGAAACACCAAACCCACGAAGGCAACGCAGGCGCTAGGCAGCGCGAGCGCGAGTCCCCACAGACTCTGCGGGCCAATGTCTAGGGCAACCCATCCCAAGAAGACGAGCAGCCCCGTTCCGGCAAGACACGCCAACAAACAAGCCAGTGCCTTGCCACCAAGGAGCGTCGCCCGCGAGACGGGCGCCGCGCGCAGTCGCAGCTCAGTGCCGGCACTGCGTTCAGCGGCCAAGCTCACCGCGAAGGTGGCAGCGCATGCCATCAGGCACCACAACAGCGCAGCGGGAAACGCAAGCACGCGCAGATTGCCAGCAGAAGCTCCAACGCGCTCTACGTCAAACATTCCGTCTCTGCTCGGCGCGACCGCTGCCGGAGCCACTGCGGCGGCAACGCTGCGCGACAGCGCGTCCGCCTCCGACGCACGCGTCCAATCGACTCCCAGTTGCGGCTTGCCGCCCTCGTCCGGCAGTCGCAAGAACGCGAGACGGTCACCGCGACGGACATGTGCGCGCGCCGTCGCGAGATCCGCGTGGGACACTTCAAGGGCAGTCTGTGCCTTGAGAGCGGTGACTAGCTGTGCGGACGCAGCACTCCTTTGTTCATCGACGACCACGAGCTGTGACTTCCGATCCGCCGGTGCCGACGCCGACGCGATGACTTCTCCGAAAAGCCCCGCGAACAGTAGCGGGAACCCCAAGACCCAAAACAGGGCCACTCGGTCACGAGCCAGCAGCTTCAAGTCCTTGAGTGCAATCCAAATGGCGTTCATTCGTCCCTCAAGCTTCGTCCGGTCAAGTTGAAAAACACCTGCGAAAGGCTTGGCGGCGAAACGGCGAGTTGGGTCACATAGGGCGCCAAGCGGCCCGCCATTGCTGCGGCAGCCGCGGCGTCAAAGACCCAATGCTCTGCCAACCCCGTCGGGCCCAGCTGGAGCAGCAATTCCTCGGGCGGCGCGCTGTGTAGTCGCGCGCTCAGGCGATAGCCCCCGCCGTGGGACGCAAGCAGTTGCGCCAGGGGCGCGCACGACAACACGCGTCCCGCGTCCATGACTGCGATGCGATCGCATAGCCGCTCAGCCTCCTCCATGTAGTGGGTCGAGTACACGATGGTGTGACCGTCTGCCTTGAGGCGCTCGAGGCTCGTGAAGATGTGGTCACGGGACTGAGGGTCGACTCCAACGGTCGGTTCATCCAGAAGTACGAGGCGCGGGGCGTGTACCACGGCACACGCAAGGTTCAAGCGCCGCTGCATCCCCCCAGAGAATCCGCGCACGCGGTCGTGCCGGCGGGAGGGAAGCTCCGCCAGGGCAAGCGCCCACTTCACTCGGGCGGGCAGCTCACTGCCGGAGAGCCCAAACAGCACGCCGAAAAAGCCCCGGTTCTCTTGGGCTGTCAGTTCCGGGTAAAGCGCCAATGCCTGGGGAGCAAAACCGATCATCCTTCGCGCCTGGGCGTCGCAGAGACTTCCCGCACCCGCGAGGGTCAACGCGCCGGACTGCGCCGCGAGCACTCCGCTCATGAGACTCATGAGCGTCGACTTGCCCGCTCCGTTGGGACCGAGCAGGCCCAAAGTCTCGCCGTCACGCACCTCAAGACTCAGTCCATCGAGGGCCAAGCGCTGACCGTAGCGGTGCGCCACCGCGGTGACCCGCAGCAGAGCGGGGCGCTGCGGGCGCGTTTGCTGAAAGCCTGGCGCCGGCGGCAGCGCTGCGTGGACGGAGTCCTCTATAAAGTTAGACAACATCTAGACAGTATGCCTTGACATCTCGCCTTGTCCACCCATAATCTATACAAGAGCTAGACAGAATGAACAAAAACTTCGACATTGCCCTGGTGGGCGGCGGACTCCAGAACGCCCTGATCGCCCTCGCCGTCGTGCGCCATCAGCCCGGGGCCCGCGTGGTGCTCTTCGAGCGCGGGCAGCGACTGGGCGGCAACCACCTGTGGTGCTTCCACGACGGCGATCTGTCGCCCGGCATGCAGCAGCTCGTCAGGCCCGTGGTGCGTCGTCGATTCGAACACTACGACGTGCACTTCCCGAAGCTGTCTCGGCGACTGGACCAGACCTACTCGGCGGTCAGTAGTGAAGATCTGGCCGCCCACCTGAAGCCGCTGTTCGACGTCGCACACCGTACGCTCCACCTCGGCTGCGAAGTCACACAGGTCGGGGAAAGCAGCGTCACACTTTCGAACGGCTCTCGAATTGAGGCAGACCTGGTCGTGGACGCCCGGGGGCCGCAGCTCCTGGAAAGCGTCCAGGCATCGGGCTACCAGAAGTTCGTTGGTCTGGAGCTCCAGCTCGATCGAGACGCGGATGTCGATGCGCCCATCCTCATGGACGCCCGAGTGCCACAGATCGACGGCTTCCGCTTCATGTACGTGCTGCCCTTCGAGCCGCGGCGCATCTTGATCGAGGACACCTACTTCTCGGATAGCCGGCACCTGGACGTCGACCAAGTCCGCAACGAAGTCTTGCGCTATGCCGTCCGCCGGGGCCTGTCACCCAAGGCCATCGTCAGAGAAGAGCAGGGCGTATTGCCATTGCCCCTGCGCACCCAGGCCCCGCAGCCCAGTGTCCGGCCGCTGATCGCCGGATACCAGGGCGGTTGGTTCCACCCGACCACCGGCTACAGCTTCCCTCTGGCGGCACGGCTCGCCGAGCATGCTGCGACTCGCCCAGCAGCACGGATACTCGACGACGCTTTCCGCGCCTTGGTCCGCGACCAAGGCCGCCAGCTGCGTTTCAGCTGCTTTCTGAACCGGCTGCTTTTCCGTGGGTTTCGCCCGGAAGACCGCTGGGGCGTGCTGCAACGGTTTTACGGCCTGAATCCGGAAACCATCCGCCGTTTCTACGCTCACCGCACCACTGCGATCGACCGCACCCGCATCCTGTGCGGCCGACCGCCACGAGGAATGTCCGTTTCGTCAGTCATCACCGGAGGACCGCCCCAATGAGCCAAGCCGCGCTAGATCTCTCAAAACGCCCCTTGCTTTGCGAGCTGCTAGACGAGCACTTCGAAGCAGACAGCCTCCAAAGCACCGTGGGCCCCGAGGCCGACGGCGTGCCATGGGCATGCTGGTCGACGGCGCTCTACACGCCTTTGGACGACTTCCTTTCGCGCCCCGGAAAGGGCTTTCGCTCGCGACTCGTCGCCGCCGGGTACCAACTCGCTGGCGGCAACGCCATGCCGCGAGAGCTTCCCGCGATCGTCGAGTCCTTGCACGCTGGCTCGCTGATCATCGATGACATCGAGGACGAATCCGCGTACCGCCGCGGCGCGTCGGCCCTGCACATCGGTTACGGCACCGCGACTGCCCTCAACGCTGGGTCGTTCTTGTACTTCTGGCCCCACGAACTGCTGCAGCGCATGCAGCTGCACCCGACGCAGGAACTCGCAATGCGACGCGCCATCGATCGCACGATGTTTGCGGCGCATCACGGCCAGGCCCTGGACCTAGCCGTGCGCATCGCCGAGTTGCCGCAGCGCGACGCATACCCGGTAGTACGTGCAACCACGCTGCTGAAAACAGGAGCGCTCGGTCGCTTGGCCATGGAGCTGGGCGCCATCGCCGCAGACGGCAGCGCCGAAGTGGTGCGGGCGGCCGCTCAGTTTGGCCAAAACCTCGGCCTTGGCTTGCAGATGGCTGACGATTGGGGCGGGATCGTGAGCGAAGCGCGCTGCCACAAGGGGCACGAAGACCTGATCTTCTCGCGGCCCACTTGGCCCTGGGCGTGGCTGTCTCGCAGCTTGGATGCGCACTCCTACGCGCGACTGTTGCGGCTTTCGCGTCAGGTGAGCCAACGCGACGCGCACCCCGAAGCCCTGGCCGAAGAACTCCGTGCGCAGCTGGAAGCGGACGCGCCGCAGACGATTCACACCACCCTGAGCGAAGCGCTGTCCAACCTCAGACAAGTCACGGGCAAGCACCACGTCATCGAGCACCTCAAAGCACAGCTGGAAACATTGGAGGCAAGTTATGTCTGATCGCGCATCTGGTCGTCATGCCCTCGCGCCACGGGTGGCAGTCGTCGGCAGTGGATTTGGTGGACTGGCGGCAGCAATCCGCTTGCAGGCGGCGGGGGTCCAGACCGTGCTCTTCGAGGCGCGGGACAAGCCGGGCGGACGTGCCTACGTGTACGAGCAAGACGGCTTCACCTTTGACGCCGGTCCTACGGTAATCACGGCTCCGCATTGCATCGAAGAACTCTACCAAGCCGCGGGACACGACATGAATCGTTACGTCGAGCTACTGCCGGTACACCCCTTCTATCGCTTGGTCTGGGACGATGGCGACGCCTTCAACTACACCGGCGACGGCGACGACATGTTGAGCCAAATCCGCTCGCGCAGTGCCAGCGACGCCGACGGCTACCAGCGATTTGTCGCCTACACGAAGGACGTCTTTGCCAAAGGCTACGAAGATCTCGCCGCGACGCCCTTCCTGCGTTTCACGGACATGGTGCGCGTCGCGCCCCAATTGGCCCGTTTGCGCGCAGATCGCTCGGTCTACTCAACGGTGGCGCGCTTCGTCAAAGACGAACACCTGCGTCAGGCGCTGTCCTTTCACTCCCTCCTAGTCGGCGGCAACCCCTTCGAAACCAGCGCCATCTACACTTTGATCCACTACCTAGAGCGCAAATGGGGCGTGTTCTTTCCACGCGGCGGAACGGGCGCCTTGGTGCGAGGATTGGTGAAGCTCTATGAAGAACTCGGCGGCGAGCTGCGGCTGAACGCGCCGGTGCGCAGCATCCGCGTGCAGACCGAGTCCGCAGGCACCCGGCACCTGCTGACCACTGACGCTCAGGCGGACGAGCCGTTCTCCGCGGTCGTGTCCAATGCGGACTTGCACCACACCTACTCCAAGCTGTACGCGCACAACCGCGCAGCGGAGCAGACGACCCGTAAGCTTGAACGCGCCGACTGGTCTATGTCGCTCTTCGTTCTCTACTTCGGCGCGCGACAAAACTACGACCTGGCACATCACACGGTCGTTTTCGGACCGCGCTACAAAGAACTGCTTGCGGAGATCTTCCACGGCAGCACGCTGCCCGAAGACTTCAGCTTGTATCTACACGCGCCAACGGTGACCGATCCGTCGCTGGCTCCCCCAGGCTGCGGCGCGTACTACGTACTGTCGCCGGTGCCACATTTGGGCAACGCACCGATCGATTGGGACAAAGTCGCACCTGAGTACGCAAATCGCATTCTGGGGGCCCTCGAGCGCCTGATGCCAAACCTGCGTGAGAATGTGGTGACACAACGCTGGTTCACGCCTCAAGATTTTGTGTCTCAGCTGTCCGCCTACAACGGCTCCGCGTTTTCCGTCGCGCCCAAATTGACGCAAAGTGCCTGGTTTCGTCCGCACAATCGTGATCCAAAGATCCCTGGGCTCTACATTGTCGGCGCCGGGACCCATCCGGGCGCAGGCATGCCGGGCGTGATCAATTCCGCCAAGGCAACCACCAAGCTGCTGCTCGAAGACTTGGGCCTGACTTCGGCGGCAGCGGCATGAATGCGCAGCTGCTGCTGCCCGCGTCGGAAGCGACCAACGTCGCCGCGAGCGCCGCCGCGAGCGGGGACCTTGAGCTGTGTCGGCGCTCCCTTGCGACTCACAGCAAGAGCTTCCACTTGGCGTCGCGCCTGCTCGGCGCCAACGTGCAAGACGACGCCGCAGCGGTCTACGCTTACTGCCGCAGGGTAGACGACGCCATCGACGGCGCGCCCCCTGAAATGGCCGCGTCTGCCCTCGACCGTCTCGAGCGCGAGCTCGCGGATGTGTATGCGGGCGCTCCGCAGCGCGATCCGGTCTTGCGCGCGTTCCAAAGCGTGGCGATGCGCCGCCAGATCCACGCGCACTATCCCCGCGAGCTCTTGGCGGGCATGCGCATGGACGTGGAGGGCACGCACTACCGCAACCTCGACGATCTCTTGCTTTATTGTCACCGCGTGGCCGGCACGGTCGGGCTGATGATGTGCCACGTGCTCGGAGTGCGCCGGCAGAGCGCCCTGGCGCGGGCCGCGCATCTCGGTATCGGCATGCAACTGACCAACATCTGTCGAGACGTCGCCGAAGACTGGGCCCTGGGGCGGCTTTATCTGCCCGCCGCGCTGCTCGCGGCCCACGGCACCCCGGGCCTGCGCGCCCGGCTGGGGGCTGAGTTTCCCGTGGAATCGCAGCTCAGCTTTCGCGGCGCCCAGCGAGCCCTGCTGCATCATGCCGACGGCTTCTATCGCTCGGGGCACAGCGGTCTTTCGGACTTACCCTTCCGCGCGGCCGTGGCCATTCGCACCGCCGCGTACGTGTACGCCGAGATTGGTGCGGAGCTGCGGCGCCGCAAGTGGGACGTGCTGGCGGGTCGCGCCGTGGTCAAGAAGTCGCGCAAGCTCGCCCTGGCGCTTCGCGCCTGTATCCACGAGTCCCTGAGTTTACCCCGGCGCGCCGCTGAGCCTTTCGTGCAGGTGCGTCTGATCAACGTCGTGAGGTTTCCAGATGACATCCTTTGCAGCTGAAGTGGTGGTCTACGTCGGGCGTGCTCGCCAGTTCGACCGAACTGACTGGCGTATGTACGTGGCCTGGGTCGGACTGATGCTGGGCCTGCTCTTCAGCACCGGCGGTTTCCTCTTATTCGGCCACTCTCGCGGCGTCGTCTTTCCTGGCGAAGCCTGGATGGTCCCCTTGGGTGCTGCCATCTTCGCCTTCAGCATCGCCGTCGACACCATCGGTCACCGCACCATCTACAAGGAAGCCATCAGCAAGGGCGAAGGGCTGGTGCATGGCATCACGATCTTCTGTGGCATCGGTAGCTGCGTGCTTTTGTGCGCGGCCTACTCGCACCCGGCGCTGCTGTGGGTCCCCGCGATGGTGCTGACGGTGCTTTCATTCGTGTACAGCCTGGTCGACGAGGTCTTCCATTGGCGGCGCTACGTGCAGCAGCACGCCGACCGGGTAGAAATGTGGAGCCACGTTGGCATTTTTGTGGGGCATTTGATCATGATGTTGGGCTGGTGGGCCTGGTTCTTCGCAGGCTACCCTGGCGTCGAAGCCACCCTGGCGGCTTGGGCAGTCGTATAAGATGGACGAACGCAGCATTGGCGACGGACACTACCGCATCGGGGCGGTGGCACGCATGGTCGGGGTGTCCACCCATGCGCTGCGGGCTTGGGAGCGGCGCTACGATGCGCTATCGCCCAAACGCACCGAAGCGGGCGGGCGCCTGTACAGCATCGACGACATCGAGCGCCTGCGGTTGATGAAGTCCTTGCTCGCTTATGGGCACAGCATCTCGAACATTGCCCGACTGGGCGTGCAGGATCTCACGGGGCTGCTCAACGAGCATCGCAGCTCCGGCGCCACAGACGATCGCCCTGAAACTCTGGTGCGGCGCTACCTCAAAGCCATTGACGCCCTGGATATGGACGGCGCGGAGCAGATCTTGCTGCGCGCCACGGCACTGCTGCCGCCCTTCGAGGTCGTGAGGCAAGTGATCGTCCCGGTGCTCGAACGCGTGGGTGCCGCCTGGGAAGTGGGCGACATGTGCATCGCCCAAGAGCATGCGGCCACGGCGCTCGTGCGCGGACACCTGGGCGGACTGATGCGCACGCTTCAGCCCGCGGACACCCGCACCACGAGCATCGCGACCACGCCCGCCGGCGAGCTTCACGAACTGGGCGCGTTGATCGCGGCGGTGCTCGCCACCATGCGCGGGCAGCGCGTGGTGTACTTGGGCCCCAACTTGCCGGCGTCGGAAATCGTCGACGCCGTACGGCGCACTGGCGCGCAGCGACTGCTCTTGAGCGTCGTGTCCTTGGAACCGAGGGCAGCCGAAAAGGAGCTGTGTGCCATCGCCCAGGGGCTAACCACGCGTACGACTGCCCTGGTCGGCGGACGGGGCGTCGACGCCCTGACGTTGCCTGCGGGATTTCTACATTTGGCCGACCTAGACGCCCTCGACGCTCACCTGACCGAGAATTGACCCCTACCCGAAGCGCACGGGTACGCCCGCGCAACCGGTGGGGCATGCGCTCAAGTGGGGTTTCGACTATTCTGCAAAGCGTGCGACGTCGAAGTCGACCCGTGTTTTTGGGAGTGGGCGCGCCCGACGCGTTTCCGGATCCGCGCACCGCAGACGAAGACGGCCTGCTCGCAGTGGGCGGAGATCTGAGTATGGGCCGCCTGCTCTGCGCTTATGAGAGCGGGATCTTTCCTTGGTACGACGTGGGGCTGCCGCCACTCTGGTGGTCGCCGGATCCGCGGGCGATCATGACCCCAGACCGGCTGCACGTCTCTCGCAGCATGCAGCGTTTCTTGCGCAACTCGCCGTTTTCGGTCAGCTGCAACCGCGCCTTCCGCCACGTCATGGTCTTGTGCGCCGAACGCGACGGTGGCACCTGGATCCTGCCGGAGATGATCGACGCCTATGTGCAGCTGCACGAAGGCGGGCACGCGCTCAGCTTCGAAGTCTGGCACCAGACGGCGCTCGTGGGGGGACTCTATGGCGTGCGTGTGGGTGGTCTGTTCGCTGCCGAAAGCATGTTCCATCGCGAGACCAACGCCTCGAAGCTGGCCCTGATCGCGGCGATCCAGAGTCTCTTCGCCGCCGGCGTGCGCCTCTTTGACGTGCAGTTCTTGACGTCCCATCTGGAGTCCTTGGGTGCGCACACGATCCCCCGCGACGACTACTTGGCGCGCCTAGAAGACGCCCTGGGCCTCGCGCCACCCGGGTTGGCGGCGCCAAAGGCAATACTCCCGTAATAACAGACACTTACACTCTGAGGTGTTCCAACCGCGCTTCGACTGTAAGGGCCAGCGCCGCTGGCGGCGCGTATGCTGTGGGTCGCCATGAAACACCGCCACGCCATCCCCACCCTGGTCGCCGTTTTCTGCTGTTCCCTTTCCGCCCATGCCACGGACTTCCACGTGGACCCGGCGAAAGGCAGCGCGGCGGGCGACGGCAGCAGTGCCAAACCCTGGAAGACGCTCGAAGAAGTCATTAGCGCCAACCTCGTCGCAACCCAGAACTGGGACTCGCTGCCCTACGCCAGCGGCAAGCAGCTGAAACCGAAGAACGCGAGCGCACCCATCAAAGCCGGGGATCGCATTGTGCTCTACGACGGCTACCACGGCAGCGTGAGCATTATCGGTCACTACAACAGTGCAATCATCACCGTCGCGGCCGCTTCAGGCCACAACCCCGGATTGAGCAAGCTCGTGGTGCGTTCGAGTTCCAACTGGGTGCTCGAAGGGCTCAGCGTGAATCGCGAGCTCGCGCCCAGCTACGACAAAAGCACTTTGGTCTCCGTAGAGAGCCACAACCACAGTGGCCCGGTCAGCGACATCACCATCTCTGGGTTCTCAATCCGCTCCGTCAGCGACACCTCCAAGTGGAGCGCCGCGGATTGGAACGACAAGGCCGCCAACGGCATCTCGCTGGGTGGAAAGAACATCACCATCGCCGGCAACGTCGTCGAAGACGTCAACTTTGGGATTTCGTCGGGAGCATCGGACTCGCTGATCGAAAGGAACACCGTCAATCGCTTCTCGGGGGACGGTCTGCGAGGACTCGGCAACTACACGACCTTTCAATACAACCTGGTCAAGAATTGCTACGACGTGAACGACAACCACGACGACGGTTTCCAGTCCTGGAGCGTGGGCAGTGACGGAAAAGTCGGCACGGGCGAGGTGGTTGGCGTCACCCTGCGCGGCAACATGTTCATCAACTACGAGGATGAAAATCAGCCTTTGCGTGGCCCCCTGCAGGGCATCGGCATGTTTGATGGCATGTTTCGGGATTGGGTGATCGAGAACAACGTCGTCATCACCGACCATTGGCATGGCATCACGCTGCTTGGCGCCATCAACGCGCAGGTCGTCAACAACACCGTGCTCGACGTGAACGCCGTGAAACCGGGGCCGCCCTGGATCAAGCTGGGCAACCACAAGAACGGCACGGCTTCCAGCGGACTGGTGCGCAACAATTTGACCACAGCTCTCGCCAACGAAGGTAGCGGCGTGACCGAGGACGCCAACATCATCATCGACGATGCGACCAAGTTCTTTGTCGCACCGCCCTATGACGTGCACTTGCTCGCGACAGCGCCCGCCATCGACAAGGGTGCCACAGACAAAGCGCCCAGCACCGACATTGAAGGGATCCCACGCCCCCAAGGCAGCGCCCCGGACGTCGGCGCCTACGAGTGGCACGACGGCTCGGCGGTGCCCGTGGACGGTGGCGCGGGCACCGGCGGTGGCGGACCGGGCGCCGGCGGCAGTCCGGGGGCGGGGGGCGGCAGCGCAGGCAGCGCCGCTGGCGGTGGCAGCGCCGGCACGGGCGTCGGCGGCGGCAGCGCCGGTACCGCGGGCAACGCGGGCTCCGGGGCGAATGCCGCAACCGGCAGCGATTCCGCAGACGACGGCGGTTGCGCTTGTCGCACCACCCCGCGCCCCGGCAGCGGACCGTGGCTCTTGGCTCTCGCTGCCCTGGCCCTGGCGCAATTGCGACGCCGACGGCGCTGAACTCCCAGAGCCCGGCGCCTGTTCGGCAACTCCCACGGCGTCGTTGGCCGCTAGTGATACAGCGCGGAAAAGAGCAACTGAAAGCTCAACGCGTTGTCGTCAAAGGAGCTGCTCAAGGGCCCACTGCCGCTGTCGCGGCTTGCGTTCACGTACACAATGCGCGCTTCCGGTCCCAAGGACCACTGGTCGCCGACCCAAAAGTCGTATCCACCGAAGAGCGCCGCACCAAAGCCTTGCGCGCTGTCGCCCTTTTCGTCCTGCACGCCGATCAGGCCGATGCCACCGAGTAGCCCGACGTGCGCGCCGGCTGAGGGATCGATGAACCAGTCGACGAAAGGCCCGACCACTGCCACTCCGAGGGCCGAGTCTGGCGCGTTGCCGGATGCGCTGCCACCAGAGTCGATCGTCACTTCGATTTCCGGATTGCTGATGTCCTGGCCAACGAACCCGCCGCCGATCACGAACCCGCCGCCGGGCGTTCCGCCCAGCAACAGTTCGTACACGGGGCCGAAACCCTTGAAGGTGATCTCCACGTCGCTTCCGCCGGCAGAGCCCTTGCTCGTGACATAGCCGTAACCCGCACCGAGACCCATTCGCAGATAGAAGCTATCGTGTAGACGCACGCCCTTCGGCACCGGTAGTGCCGCGGGAGGCGGGTGCTGCGGCGGCGGACCGTAGGCCGGAGGCGGCGGGGAACCCGGCTGCCCGTAGGCAGGCGCCACGTAACCAGGCGGCGCGGGGGGCGGCGCCGCAGGGGGTGGTGGAGCCGCAGGCGGCGCTTCCACCGCCGGCGGCGTTTCAGCCGGAGGCTCCGCCGGCGGCGTTTCTACCGGCGGCGGCTCTTCCGTAGGCGCCTCGACAGGCGGCGGCGCTTCAGGTGAACCCTGCGCCGCCGCGATCGAGACCTCCAGCAAGCATGCAAAAGCGGTGAGTAGCCCGCTTCTACGCATGGGTCTCACTCGGCGCTGGCGTAGGCCGCCGCCGGTGCTTCGCGGTTTTCGAAGCGGTTCGAACGATCGCCGAGCACCGTTGCTTTATCGGTGACCCAACGCGTGCGGTCGTAGTGATCCAGGTTCTTGTTCATAACAACCTGGAAGCAAGCGGCATTGCCCTGCTTGCCGATGATCGAGGACCACGCCAGGAAGAAGTGCCAAATCCGGAACCAACGCTCGCCATAGGCCGCGATGACCGCGTCCTTGTTCGCCAGCCAATTGCGATGCCAGGCGCGAATGGTCCAGTGATAGTGAATGCTGATGTTCTCGACGCTATGCGTCTCCCAATTCGCCTTCTCCATCTCCTTGAGCATCGGCGCGGGGCAGAGGCTCGCGTCAGCACCGGGGAAGATGTACTTGGCCATGAACATCCCCCAAATCAGGTCCTCACCCTTCAGCCCGCGGCGCAGGCCGGTCCACTGAAGCAGCATCAGGCCCTTGTCGTCGAGCAGGTCGTTGCACTGCGAATAGAAGCTGAGCAGGTTCTTGACGCCCACGTGCTCGACCATCTCCAAGCTGACGATCTTGTCGAACTTCTGAGCGGGAATGTCGCGGTAGTCCGAGCAAAGCACCCGGGCTTTGTCCGAAAGACCCCAGTCGGCGATGCGTTTGTTCGCAAATTCCGTCTGGTTCTTGGAGAGGGTCACGCCCGTGGCGTCGACGCCGTAGTACTTGGCGGCATGCCGCGCCAGGGTGCCCCAGCCGCAGCCGATGTCCAGCAGGCGCTCGCCGGGCTTGAGCTGTAGCTTCTGGCAGACCAAGTCCATCTTGTTGTCCTGGGCTTGCTCCAGGGTCTGTTCCTTGTTCTCGTAGAAGCCCGAGGTGTAGACCATGCGCTCGCCAAGGAACCAGCCGAAGAAGTCGTTGCCGCGGTCGTAGTGCTCCCGCACGATGCGGGTATCCTGACTCTTGGTATGAATGGTGGTCTCGGGCAGGAAGTTCGTCAGCGCCCACTTGAAGTGACCCGGCGTCAGCGAGTTCGTTACGAACAGCTGGCGGTTGTCCAAGAACTCGTAAATGTCGCCCGGGATATCGATGTCCCCATCGAAGTAGGCCTCGTAGAGAACGGCCATGGGGATGCGCTTGTTGGCGTACTTGCGGGCGAGCTTTTGGTCCTTGAAGACCACGTGGTCAGTGAGTGCAGACATGACGATCCTTTCAGAATCCCCCAATCGAGGGCCCGGGACCTGACCATATCCAAGCAGCCCCCGCAATGACGGATCTGGCTGAAATGCCGGGAGGAAGCGCGCACTTTGTTTCGCAGCGCCATGCGTTCAGGCTCCCAAGCGCGGCGCGCCTAGCACAGAATCCCTTGGCAGATCGAAGAGCCACACGGCGCCCAAGCAGGGTCCGTTGGGTCTGGGTCGAACCCTGGGTCCCGATTGACCCTAATCCCTTGGATTACACAATCCTTTCAGGCACTTAACTAATTACATGTACTTTATCGGAAAAGTGCTAAATAGGCTTTGAGCATGTGCCCTCGATCTGCCCTCAGCCTCGACGGCCTGACGGACGTCCGACTCTCCCACCTGCAGCAGCTCGAAGCGGAGAGCATTCATATCATTCGGGAGGCGACGGCGGAGTTCGACACGCCAGTGATGCTGTACAGCATCGGCAAAGACTCCAGCGTGATGGCCCATCTGGCACGCAAGGCGTTCCACCCGGGCAAGCCCCCCTTCCCGTTCATGCACATCGACACGACCTGGAAGTTCCGGGCCATGATCGAGTTTCGCGATCGCTACTGCACAGAGCATGGCCTCGAACTGATCGTGCATACGAACCAAGAAGGTCTCGCCGACAACATCAACCCCTTCGATCACGGGAGTCAGAAGTACACCACCGTCATGAAGACTCAGGCGCTGCTCCAGGCCCTCTCAACGGGCGGCTTTGACGCCGCGTTCGGTGGCGCACGCCGAGACGAGGAGCGCTCCCGCGCCAAGGAGCGCATCTATTCGTTCCGCGATCGCTACGGACAGTGGGATCCAAAGAATCAGCGTCCGGAACTGTGGAACCTGTACAACGGCCGCATCACCAAGGGCGAGTCCGTTCGGGTCTTTCCGCTTTCCAACTGGACCGAGCTCGATGTCTGGCTCTACATCCATCTGGAGCAAATCCCGATCGTGCCCTTGTACTTGGCGGCGGAGCGCCCCGTAGTCGAGCGCGAAGGCGCGTTGATCATGGTGGACGACGAGCGCATGCGCCTGTTGCCCGGAGAAACTCCGCGCATGGAGATGGTGCGGTTCCGCACCTTGGGCTGCTACCCGCTCTCCGGCGCGATCCGCTCCACCGCCACCACCCTCCCGGAAATTATCCAAGAGATGCTGCTCACGCGGTTTTCCGAGCGCCAAGGTCGCCTGATCGATTTCGACGAAGACGGCTCCATGGAACTCAAAAAGCGCGAGGGCTACTTCTGATGAACTCCGAGCAAGAGCGCGCGCTGATCGAACGCGACATTGCCGAGTTCCTGAAGCGCCATCAGGAGAAGGAACTGCTGCGCTTCGTCACCGTCGGGTCGGTGGACGACGGCAAGAGCACGCTGATTGGACGGCTGCTGCACGACACCCACGGTATCTACGAGGACCAACTCAACGCGGTGAGGCGCGCCTCCAAACAAGAAGGCGCGGATATCGACTTTTCGTTGGTTACCGATGGCCTGAGGGCTGAGCGTGAACAGGGCATCACCATCGACGTGGCCTATCGCTACTTCGCGACGGAAAAGCGCAAGCTGATCATCGCGGACACGCCAGGGCACGTTCAGTACACCCGCAACATGGCCACGGGCGCTTCGACGGCCCACGTGGCCATCACACTCATCGACGCGCGGCTCGGCGTTCTGCAGCAATCTCGGCGCCACGCTTTCATCGCATCCCTGCTGGGCATTCCCGAACTGACCGTGTGCGTGAACAAGATGGATTTGGTGGGGTTCGACCGCGCCGTGTTCGTGCAAATCCAAAAAGAGTTTGGTGCGTTTTGCGGCAAGCTTGGGTTCACCGGGATCACGTTCATTCCCGTCAGCGCGCTGGGCGGCGACAACGTCGTGGCACGCAGTACCCGTGCGCCCTGGTACGACGGCCCGACACTGCTGCAGCACCTGGAAACCGTGCCCTTGCCCACAGTGCAGGAAGACGACGCCTTTCGCTATCCGGTCCAGCTCGTGTTGCGCCCCAATCTGGGCTACCGCGCCTTCGCCGGCCAGCTCGCGTCCGGCCGCGTGCGCAAGGGAGACCGCGTCATGGTGCTGCCGTCGAAGAAGACGACGACTGTGGCGGGCATCGACAGCTTCGAGGGCGAGCTTGCCGCGGCTTTTGCGCCCATGAGTGTGGCACTAAGACTCGAAGACGAAATCGACGTCAGCCGCGGCGATATGCTCGTGCACCCGGAGCGCGCGCCGGAAGTCAAAAAACGCTTCGCAGCCATGTTGGTCTGGATGAGCGAGCGGCCCCTTGACCTGGAAAAGAGCTACTTCCTGAAGCACGCCACGCAACTCGTCCGCGCCGAAGTCGAAGGCGTCGAGCACGCCGTGGACATGGAGCATTTGGACCCAGTCGAAGCAAAGCACCTGGAGCTGAACGACATTGGCAAAGTCGTCGTCAGTTGCCACAAACCACTGTTCTTCGATCCCTATCGCGTCTGCCGCGCGACGGGCGCGTTTGTGTTGATCGACCCCATTTCCAACAACACCGTCGCAGCGGGCATGATCCAGGCTGAAAGCGCCGGTGCCGCCAAGGACACGGGCGCGGCGCAGCTGGGTCCCCATAGCCTGGTCAGCCGCGGCGAACGGCGCGAGCGCCTGGAGCAGACCGGCGCGATCGTCTGGCTGACGGGACTGCCCGGCGCCGGCAAGACGGAGCTAGCCTATGCCATCGAACGCCGGCTCTTCGACCTGAGTCGCGTCGCTGTCGTGGTCGACCCGGACGACGGCGTCACCACGGGCGGCGGCCCCCGCGGCGGCAGCCCACCCCATGCGCCGGAGCTGGCATCACGATTTGCCGACGCCGGGCTGGTCGCAATCTTTGCCTTCGCGTCTCCCCTCGCCAGCGATCGCGACGCGGTGAAAGAGAGCGTCGGCGCAGAACGCTTTTTCGAAGTGCATGTCGCAACGCCCATCGAACGGTGCAAGGAGCGTGATCAGCGGGGAAGCTATGACGCCCTGCACGGACCGCTGGAATACGAGCCACCGGATGCCTTCGCGGCACGCGCGTCTCTGGCGGAAAACGACGTCGACACCCTCGCGCGCGAGCTCGTCGATGTGCTTCTGCCGCGCATTACGCGCTGAGAGCGGATGCCGCGCCGGCTCGTCGCCCGCCCCATCTATTGCCCCTTGCGGCGTAAGCACGCGAAAAGAAAAGACGGAATTTTTCGTGCCATATGTGCGAACACATACTGCTGTGCATGCTTGAGATTCGTGTCGACGTTTGTCCTCGGTCCGCTATCCTGAAGCTCGCTTTCGATTACATCATTGACTTGTCTTGGCGTTCCCAACGGAAGTTGAAGGAGGGGTCATGCAAGCATCCGATCAGAGAGCACACCGTCGAGTCGAGCTACCCGCCAGCGCTGTCGTGCTGGACAACGGCCAGGAATGTGGACGCTACGTCGTGCAAAACCTCTGCGCGGCCGGCGCACTGCTCACGGGCAACCTGGGGCTTTGCGAGGGCGACGAAGCCGACTTCCGCATTGAGCTGGCGCCGGATCGTGCCGTCGCCGTGCGAGGCCGCGTACTGCGCCGCGCGCCCATCGATCGTGGTTTGTGGGCGCTTGCTTTGGAACTGGTCGAGCCATCCGCCGACGTCGAAGACGAGATCCAACAGGCCGTACTCGAAGCCCTGGAAATGGCCGCCCTGCGCGAACCCTTCTTCAAGCCCGACGTCGAAGTCGCCTACGCCTAGCGCCCCCCCCCGCCTCGCGCGCAGGGCTTTCGCGAGCCGTTGGCGCCTTGTGCAAGGCAGCGCATTCGTTGCGCAGATGACGTCGTGACCCACGGCTCGAACCCGAAATTCGGCGCGCGCCAGGCTTCCTTCGAACGCCTGCATGCCGCACACTTTCCCGCATGAGTGCGCAGCAACCCCTCGCAGCAGAGCAGCTTTGCTGCGAATGCGATCCCAAGCGCTTGCCCTTCAAGTCCACCCACGAAGTGTCGCCGCTGCGCGGCCCATTTGGTCAAGGGCGCGCAGCTGAAGCGACGCGTTTTGCGCTTTCCATGCCCCGGGCGGGCTACAACCTGTTCGTCGCGGGTCCCCCGGGCCACGGCAAACACGCTTTCGTCCAGCACGAGCTGGCGACCCTGGCGCGCACGCGACAAAGCGCTGACGACTGGGTCTACGTTCGGGATTTTTCCAAGGCGACGGGTGCCAAAGCGCTGCGCCTGCCTGCAGGCATGGCACAACGCTTTGCCGGCAATGTCGACAAGCTCGTCGAAGATCTGCGCATGGCGATCCCAGCTGCGCTGGAAAGCGAGAGCTATCGCGCGCAGCTGGAACAGATCTCTGAGGAACTGGAAGCGCGACCGAAGGCCGTCTTTCGCCGGGTCGAAGAAGACGCCAAAGCCTTCGATGTCGCGATGCTGCGCGTCCCATCCGGGGTCGGCTTCGCACCCATGAAAGACGGCGCGGTGATCGAGCCCCAAGCCTTCGAGCGGCTTCCCCAGCAGGAAAAGCAGCGCATCGAAGCCAACATCCATCGGCTGCAAGAAAAGCTGGCGCGGGAGCTGCGCCCTATGCCCAAGTGGGCCAAGGAAGCCCGGGAGCGCGCCAAGGCTTTAGCCAGGGAGGTCGTTGCCACCACCGTAGACCTTGCCATCGAGGAGGAGAAGGAGGCGTGGGCATCGTACACGGCGATCGTCGAACACCTGTCGGCGCTGCGTAACGACATCGTCGAGAACGCGCAGCGGTTTTCGGAAAAGCCCGAGCACGAGTTGCCATTCGGGCTGGAACCGGCACGCATTTTCGATCGCTACCGAGTGAACGTGTTGGTGGACAACGCAGACACCAACGGCGCTCCCGTTGTTTACGAAAATAGGCCCAATCTCCAGCACCTGCTCGGGCGGGTTGAGCACCGGGCGCAGCTGGGCACGCTGATCAGTGACTTCACCTTGATTCGCGCGGGAGCCCTACATCGCGCCAACGGCGGCTACCTCGTACTCGACGCCGTCGAGGTCCTGACCAACCCGCAAACCTGGGCTGCGTTGAAGCGCGCGTTGTATGATCGTCGCGTGCAGATCGAGTCCCTGGCTCAGGCCGTGGGACTCAGTAGCGGCGAGCTTCTGGAGCCCGAACCGATCGCCCTCGACGTGAAGGTAGTCCTGATCGGCGATCGGCGGCTGTATCACCTGATGGCCGAGCATGACCCAGACATGCCCGAGCTGTTCAAGGTGCTGGCCGACTTCGAAGATACTATCGACCGAGATCAAGCAAGCGAGCTGGACTTCTGCCGCCAAGTCGCCGCGGTGGAACAGCGGGATGGTCTGCGCTCCTTCCACGCCGGCGCGGTCGCACGTTTGATCGAAGAAAGCTCCCGCGCCGTAGCCGATCGACGCAAGCTCTCGACCGCCACCCGTGAGCTGGTGGACCTGTGTCACCAGGCCGACAGCTTCGCGGCCAAGCGCGATGCACCCATGGTGGAGGTCGCCGACGTCATCGAGGCGCTCTCGACGCAACTAGAGCGCCACGCGCGCCTGGCCGAACGATTTCGGGAGCAGATCCTGCAGCGGACGGTATTGGTCGACACCGCCGGCGCCGCCGTGGGGCAGATCAATGGGCTCTCTGTGCTCGAGTTCGGTGGCGCACGCTTCGGCTTGCCGACGCGCATCACCGCCACTGCGCGGGTCGGCGACGGCAAGGTCGTCGACATCGAACGGGAAGTCGCCTTGGGGGGAGTGCTGCATTCCAAGGGCGTGCTGATCCTGTCGAGCTACTTCGCGTCGCACTACACGAGGCAGGTGCCACTGTCGCTTTCAGCGAGCTTGGTCTTCGAGCAATCCTATTTCGGCGTCGAGGGCGACAGTGCCTCGATGGCCGAGCTCTTGGCGTTGATTTCGGCCCTGGCTCGCGCGCCGTTGCGGCAGTCCTTGGCGGTCACTGGCTCCGTGAGCCAGTATGGGCAAGCCCAAGCCATCGGCGGCGTGAACGAAAAGATCGAAGGCTTTTTCGACGTGTGCTCGGCCCGCGGTCTCACCGGAGATCAAGGCGTCATCGTGCCCGCAGCCAACGTGGAAAACCTGGTGTTGCGCGCTGACGTGGTGGACGCCGTCCGTGGGAGCAAATTCGCTGTGTATGGCGTACGCACCGTCGACGAGGCGTTGGAACTCTTGACCGGACAGCCCGCCGGCGTCCAGGACGAAGACGGCCAGTTTCCCGAGGGCAGCGTCAACGCGCGGGTGCTGGATCAACTCGTCGAGTTCGCGATCATCGCCGAAGGGTTCTCAAGGTTCGTGCACTTCGAAGGCGAGGACCCGGGCGATTCGAAGAAGAATGGCGCCAAGCGCGGCGGGGCCAAGGGCAAGGCGAGTAGCAAGGGCAAAAAGCCCAAGGGCAAAGCTGGCGCTGGGAAGCGACGAAAGCGAAGTGATGGCCGAGCGTGAACGCGTGGTCGTCGTATTCGACGCAGTGAGCGACCCGGCCGCGTTCGCGCAGGTTGCCGCGAGCTTAGCGCAAGCCATGAACGCCGAACTGTACGGCGTGTTCCTTGAGGAAGCGGACTCCCTAGCGATGGCAGAGTTGCCGTTCACGTCGGTGGTGGACACCCGCGGGCAGCTGCGCCCCCTTGGCAAGGAAACCCTCGAAGCCGCCTGGCGCGCTGCCGCAAGCAAAGCCCGGGAGCGGCTCAATCGGGCCGCAGAGCAAGCGCACCTGCCTTGGGCCTTCGTGGTGATGCGTGGCCGCCTCGCCGCGGCCATGCAACAGTCGCCGGGCGCCCGAGCGACGCTGGTGGGCTCGGGCCGACGCACGACCGCACGCGCCGCGCCCGTCGTGGTTGCCTCCAGCCAAGAGCGGGCGAGCGCCATCACCAATCGCATTACCGCCTTGTTGCCCGCCGGCCCCATGCCCAGTGTCTGCTTGCTAGAAGCCACGGCGCGCGATCCGGCGCAGCGCGCGATGGAGCTCTGCGAGCTTCGCCACCCGCCGCTGTTGATCCTGTCGACGGCTGACCCGCTCTGGGGCGAGAGCGCCCTGGAAGCGCTTCGCAAGCAAGCAACGCTGCCGATCCTGGTCCTGGAAGCGTAGTGGTCTCCAATCCGCGGGTGCACTGCCCGGTGCAGGAACGCTGCGGCGGGTGTCCGCTGATGGGGCGCGCACCTGACGCACAGCGGGAGCTCAAGCTCGCGCGGGTGCGCGATGCGTTTCGCGCTATGGACGTGCCTGCGCCGGAGCCCGACTGGAACGTGGGCCCGACTCGCGCCTATCGCAACCGCCTGCGGCTGCGCATCGACGCCGGGCAGATCGGCTTCTTCAATCCAGAAAAGAGCGTTGACTGCACAGTACTCGAGCCGAGCCTGCATCAGACGATTGGCGAGCTCAGGGCGGTCGCCGCAGAGCACCCGGATCAGCTGCGGGCATTTGCATGGCTGGAAGTGCGCGGAAAGGACTCCCACGGCGTGGCGTCGGTGTGCCTCGCGCCCCACGCGGCCCTCCGCGCAGAGGCCGAGCTGCCCAGTCACCTTGAAGCGGCTCGACGCGCGTTGCAGCAGCGACTGGACGCGCGCACTGTGGTGGGAGTGCTTGGGCAAGGGCAACCACCCATGCAGCGCTACGTGGCTGAGGGGGTCGAAGTCCACGTGGCGCTCGGCGCTTTTCTGCAGGTGAACCATCAGGTGAACGCGCAGCTGGTGCGCCACGTGGTCGGCTGTGCGACCCAAGAGCGAGCAACGGAGTTTCTCGACCTATATGCAGGCTGCGGCAACTTCGCGCTGCCCTTGGCCGCGCGGGGCCTGAGGGGCACGGCAGTGGAGGTGTCCGGGCCGTCCATCGCATCCCTGCGCGCAGGCGTCGCCGCGGCGGGGATCACTCGACTGCGTGTGGCTCCGGGCGACGTCGCCGCGGCGTTGCCGCAACTCGGGTCTGCACCGAGTGCCTTTGTGATCGCCGACCCACCCCGGGCTGGGCTCGGTGGCGCCGCCGAATGGATGCGTCAGGTCTGCACGCGGACGCTGATCTTGGTCTCCTGCAACCCAAAAAGCCTCGCACGCGACGTGGCTCGTTTGGCACCCGACTTCGACATTGCCAGCCTGCACGCCTTCGACATGTTCCCGCACACCGAGCACGTGGAAGTGCTAGCGCAGATGCAACGCAGCTAGTGCGGACTAGCGGGCCGATTGTTGGTCCGAGAAGCGGGGCCCATCGCGGGAAGAGTGGCCCAGCGCCGAGCCGCAACCCGACCCCAAAAAAACCAAGGGATCAGCGGGCCAAGGGGCGTCATCACAGGCCCCGGGTCTAGCGGACGTGGGTAAAGGACGCTAAACGGCAGTAGCGTGAACGCACCACCGAAAAAGCTCCCGGCCTACGTCGTGACGCCCGAAGACTTGGCACACTGCACGCGCGTGCTCGAAGCGTTGGTGGATCATCGCTCGCATTTGGCGAAGCTGACCATGGACGAGCGCAATGCGCTGCTGACCGCCGCCGGACGCGTGTCGCGGCCAGAACGCACAGAACAGCGCCTACTCGCGCGGGCCCTACGCAAAAAGAGCCGCAAGGAGCTACGGGAAACCGACGAAGCGCTGCTGGAGCGCGCGTCAATCCGCAAGAAGCGCGCGCAGCCCGTGTTCATCACGCCCAAGGTAAACGCATTGGCGGCGGAAGCTGTCGGGGAAGCGCCAGATGTCGACCCCTCACTGGACGGTGCCGAGCTCAAGAAGCCGCGCGTCTGCTACGTGTGCAAGGAACTCTTCTCGAAAGTCCATTTCTTCTACGATCAGATGTGCGAAGCCTGCGGCGACTTCAATCACCTGAAGCGCACGCAGACCTCAGATCTGCACGGGCGGGTTGCGTTGATCAGCGGCGCACGGGTGAAGATCGGCTACCAAGCGGCGATCATGCTTTTGCGCGCCGGGGCGCGGGTGATCGTGACGACGCGGTTCCCGAACGACGCAGCGCTGCGCTACGCACGCGAGGCCGACTACGCCGATTGGAGTGAGCGCCTGCAGATCTACGGCCTTGATTTGCGCCACACGCCCAGCGTGGAGGCATTCGCGCGGCACCTGACGGAGAGCGAGCAGCGTCTTGACTTTGTCTTGCACAACGCCTGCCAAACCGTTCGGCGGCCGCCGGGTTTCTACGGGCACCTGATGGAGGCAGAACAAACCGCGCCGGAGGCTTTGCCGGAACGGGCGCGCGCCTTACTCACAGAGCACGCCGCGCTACGCGCACACGCCACAGATCCGAGCGCCCTGTCGACGGGCGACAATGCGAAGTTGGTCGGGCTGCACGCAGCGCCAGAGCTTTCTCAGCTGCCCATCACCGACGAAGACCTCGACGCAGGTTTTCAGCTGTTCCCCAAGAGCCAACTGGACGCCGACCTGCAGCAAGTCGATCTGCGCTCGGTCAACAGCTGGCGCTTGGCACTGCATGAAGTGAGCACCGTTGAACTTCTCGAAGTGCAGCTCGTCAATGCCATCGCGCCCTTCGTCTTGAATGCGCGATTGAAGCCGCTGATGCTGCGACACCCAAGCGACGACAAACACATCGTGAATGTGTCGGCGGTGGAAGGGCAGTTTCATCGTCGTTTCAAGACCGACAAACACCCGCATACCAACATGGCCAAGGCAGCGCTCAATATGATGACGCGCACCTCTGCCGACGACTACGTCAAGGACGGTATCCACATGAACAGCGTGGATACCGGCTGGGTCACCGACGAAGACCCGGCGCACATCGCCCGCCGCAAGACCATCGAACATGGCTTCCATCCGCCCCTCGACATCGTGGACGGCGCCGCGCGCATCGTCGATCCTATCTTTGACGGACTCAACTCTGGCAACCACGTCTGGGGCTTGTTCCTCAAGGATTACAAGCCCGTACCGTGGTGAGGGCGGGCGGCGCCGCCTGCGGCATGGCTGGCGCCTAGTTCTCCAACGTCGAGTTGTTGATCTCGATCTTCGTATCGTCGTGCATGGAGATGCCGGGCTGCGCGTACCAGGAGCCGCCGGTGTTGTTCTTGATCACCGAGTCGTTGATCACGATGTTGCCGGTGTGGTTGTTGGTGACGAAGAAGATCGCGCTGCCGTGGGCGTTGACTTGGTTGTTTTCGATCAATACGCCGCAGAGCGATAGGGTCATCTTGTTGCCTTCGTTGTAGATGGCGCCGCCGCTACCGCCGCCAGGTGTGCCGGCTTTGGCGGGATTGGCGCCGTTGCCCACAGCCTGGTTATGGGAAAATAGGCTGTTCATGATGGTCCAAGAAACGCCGATGCTGCTGATGCCGCCGCCGTTGGAGCAGCTGTTGCCGTAGCCACCGGATGCGCCGCCAAAGGTGCTGTTGACGACGTAGACGGGTTTGTCCTGGTGCTGATCGAAGACACGAACCGCCGCGCCGCCCACGTCCGGACCCACATCGTGGCAAACGTTGTTGAAGAAACGGCTGTTGATGATCTTGATGCGGCCGCCGCGGGAGAAGATGGCGCCACCGCCGTCTTCTTCTGCCTTTGCGTTGCCGTCACTGAAGGTGATGTTCTGAATGCTCAGCTGCGGGTGGTCCTGATCGTCGCAGGAAGAGGTGGTCCACTTCTGCGCCTTGTCGCAGGTGTTCATGTACAGGATGCGGCGTTTGCCGTCTCCACTCAGCACCACCTTGCCGCCGCCGTCGATGACGATCTTAGGCCCGGTGTCGTTTACGATCTTGGCGGTCTGCTCCATCTTGATCACGATAGGATCGGGCCCGCAGTTGAAGGTGATGATGCCGCCCTTGGCCACTGCGGCGACCACTGCTGCAGAGGTGCAGCTCGTGGGCGTGCCATCTCCAATCACGTTGTTGGACGCAGAGACGTCTTCGGGAAGCGCCTCGTTCGGGATCGGCAGGCTGCAGTTGCCGTTGGGGTTGCCTGCGGGCGGCCCCGAGTCGGGGTTCGCCAGGGGGTTGTGAATGCTGCCAGCCCCGCCGCCGGTATTCGTGCCCGCGCCCGAGCCGCCGGCGCCGGATGTGCCCGCGCCGGAACCGCCACCCCCAGAAGTTGCGCCGTTGCCGCCGCCGCCAGCCGTCGCGCCGCTGCCACCGCTTGCGGGGTCACCGCCGCCGTCGGATCCGCAACCCAAAGCCAAAAGCGCCGCGGCGCACCCGAAGAAAACTCTGCTCGCCATTTTTCGAACCTCCCTAAGCACGATCAGAATCGCACGCCCCATGGGCCGTCACAAGCGCAGCGGCGTGCCGCCGCAGTTAACGATGTGCGCGCGAGTGCGCGGGTGTGTGCAACGAACCCGCGACGCGCACCGCGGCTTAGTCCAGCTCGAGGGCGGCGCGTAGCTCGCGTTCGAGTTCTTCGAGCGCTTCGGCAGCGAGCCCGGGCGGACCGAATAGTTCGAGCTGAAGCTCACCGCGAAAACCGAAGGCGACGACGGCGGGCACGTCGATGCCGCGGATGTTCGGTCCGATGGCGCGGATGCGCTCGATGTCTTCGCCAAACGCGACGAGGCCCTCGTCAAGGCGGCCGACGTTCGTGAACACCAGCCCACGACTGAGCGGCAAGTCGATCAGCACCGGGTGCAGCCAGCGCGTGATGCGCCGAGCGAGGGCGTGCGGTGCGCCAAGCCCGAGGGCGAGGGGGCCGAGGATGAACGCGGGCCCGGCCAATCCACGGCGTTGCGCCGTCGTGATCTTGGAAACCGCGCGGGCGGCAGTCGCCAGATCGCCCACTGCGTTGCGGGGCACGATCGCGGTCAGAATGCTGGACGTGTTGGCGGCGGTCAGACGCGGCGCCCCGGCATAGCGCCGCAGATCCATGGTGTACAGCACGGCAAGGGGACCGCGGCCGGAGCGCCCAGCAGCCACCCGCGCCAGCGCCGCGATGAGCGCGTCGTTCACGCTCGCGCCTTGGGGTCGGCAGCGCTGTTTGATGGCAGCAACCTCCGACGCCGAGATGGCCACATGGCGCCAAGTCGCCTCGCCCGCGGGATCGGCGGCGAACGGACGCCGCCGCTTGGCTGCGCCCAGGGTTTGCAGCGGGAGCAGTAGAGTTTTCGCCATATCCCGAGCCAGGACCGGCAGGTGGTACCAGCGCAAGCCGGCAAGGGCGCGACCCACGGAGCGCGCAGAGTCCACGGGAACGGACGGCGCCACACCGTACAACTGCGCGCCGAGCACGTGGCCCACCGCAGCCACGCCGCCACCGTCGACTGCCAAGTGCGTCAGGCTCAAGATCAAGCGACATCCACCGTCGCGCTGCAGGCTCACCAAACGGATCGGTCGCTCGCGACTCGAGTCGATGGGACGCCGCGCCCAGGCTGCGGTCTGAGCTTCGATGTCGCCCGCGTCCGTCTCGACCACATGGATGGCGTCTGAAATCGGCCCGTTGACAACTCGCCATTGATCCCGCCACAGGCGTTCCTCGTAGCAACAGCCCAGAACCGGGAACGCATCGATGGCGGCCTGCACGGCCTGTTCGAGCTGGCTGGGGGAAAAGCTGCGGCGGAGGTCGATGACCGCATGCACCCCCAAATCCCCAAAGCGCGTCATAGAGCCATACAGGCCAACGTCGGAGAGCTCCGCCGAGAACATCACATCAGCCCGTTACGCGAGGACGCCCAGGGAAGCGTCCTCGCGAAGCCTAACATCGGTACCGACGGCGGCCCAGCCC
Source organism: uncultured Myxococcales bacterium (assembly GCA_937872925.1). Classification (GTDB taxonomy): domain Bacteria; phylum Myxococcota_A; class Polyangia; order Polyangiales; family Polyangiaceae; genus JACKEA01. The sequence goes on from CALMUT010000080.1 coordinate 47,930, forward strand.
AACGCTCGTCGGCCATGGGAATTGATCGATGCTAAGTTCTGCCGGCGTCATGGGTAGTGCACGATGAACACGAGAAGCCGCGGACTGGGTCGCTTGATTCGCAACGTCGATCTCAAAGCGGTGCTTGGCCTGTTGGCTGTCTTTGCCTTGGTCGCGGGGCTGTGGGGAACCTTCGCCGTCACTCCGTTGAAGATCTTCGTCGTGCTGCTGCACGAGATCAGCCACGGCATCGCAGCGGTCCTCACCGGCGGCAGCATCGTGAAGATGGAGATCAACGTACGCCAAGGCGGCGTTTGTTACACCACGGGAGGGATCCGCTTCTTCGTGCTCAGCGCCGGCTACCTCGGCAGTATGCTTTGGGGCGGCCTCATCGTCGTGGCCGCGTCGCGCAGCAAACGCCAGCGCTGGATCAGCCTGGGGATCGGCGGGTTCGTCCTCGCGGTGACCGTGCTCTACGTGCGCTCCTGGTTCGGATTTGGATTTGCGCTCTTGGCGTCCGGCTTGCTCATCGTCATGGGTCTCAAGCTGTCCCACGACATCAATCAGTTTGTGCTCCAGGTCATTGGAGTCACTAGCTGCCTCTACGCCGTGCTCGACATCGTCGATGACGTTTTGCAGCGCCCAGGGATCGGCTCCGACGCCGACATGCTGGCGGATCTCACCTTCGTGCCGTCCGTGGTGTGGGGCGTGATTTGGATCGCCATCGCCGTCGTCGTCACCGCCGCGTGCCTGCTGGTTGCTGCTCAAAAACCCGCAGTCGCGTCGACCCCCAAGCCGCGGTTTCGGTGAAACGCCGCAGGGCCGCGTTCGCGGCGCTATCACTGCAGAGCGCTGACCACCACGTCGTCGACATGGCAGAATTCAGTCACGGCCCCGGCGGTGCACTCGAAACGGATCTTGAACGCGGCGTTGTTGTTGGCCGTGGCCGGCAGATTGTAGCTCCGCGCTGCGTACGCGCCGTCATTTGCCGAAGACGGTCCGGTCTGCTCAAGAGCGATCCAAGTCGCGCCGTCGAACCAGCGCACTTTGAACTCGTCGGCCGAGTCTAGCTGCACCAACCGACGCGAATACGCCACCACGATTTGACTGCGGCCGACGGTACTCACCGCGCGTTCCAACAGACTTGCGGGTTCGGAAGTCGAGGACGGCTGCGCACGCGCCGCCCAGGTGCCACTCCCCGGGCTCAGAGTCGACGCCTGCCACGGGGCTCCAGGACCGCTCAACTGCCAGGCGCCGATCCCGCCGGACTCGAAGTCGTCGCTGAAAAGCACGACCGGGGCACCGCCTGTTCCACCCGTACCCCCGCTGCCACTCGCGTTCCCGATCCCACCGGCGCCGCCGCTGCCGCCGAGACCCGCCGTGCCGCCCGCGCCACCGGTCGCGCCACTTGCCCCCGTACCGCCAACGCCACCCCCACCACTGGCGCTCGTGCCACCGCCGCCCGCCGCGCCCGCGCCGCTCGAACCTCCACCGGCCATGGCTGCGTCAGCGCCCGATCCCCCGCCCGTCTGGCCGCCGCCGCCATCGGTCCCACTCGATCCCCCCGCGTCGCCCACCGTGGGCGCTGCATCAGGGAACACGCTGCACGCCGTCATGGCGACACAGATACCGAGCATGCTGAGCGGGCGCACCTTGCCAGTATCGCACGGCCGACGACGACCGACCCCCACTTCCGCCAAGGGCGCTCCACAATTCATCACGACGCTGGGCACGGCTCTTCAAGTTCGGCGCTTTGCGTTAGCCGGCTCACGCGCGTTGGGCAGGGCTGTCTCATGGGTAACAATCCTTCGGACTGCTACTGACACACCGCCCTAGTTGGGCGGCGTCAGCTGCTTGTCGTAGAACTTGATTTCGTCGATGGTTCCGTCGGCGTAGCTGTTGTAGCCAGACTTAGCTCCGACATAGACGTGGCTGCCACCCGCGGCACCGCCGTTGAGCGGCCCGGGCCCGGCGCCAATGCCGATGCCCACGGGACCGAGGATGTCGAGCGTGACCACGTTGGCGCCCGTGCCGTTCGCGTTCCAGGTCGCAAAGATGTGGACCCAAATGTTGGGGTTGCACACGAAGGGCACCTTGGCCACGAAAGGCGTTCCGGCATTTTGATGCCCGTAGGTGGCCTGCAACTCCGCGGTGCCTGCGTTTGAGACGACCGTGAGTGAGAAGCTGTGCCCCTCTGGCGGGCGATGCACCAAGTAGCGCACCGTCGTGCCAACTTGGGCGCAGTTGTCGTTGGGCTTGTACCAAAGGTCGACGCTGCCCTCGGTCCACAGCGAATTGGCGTAGGGAAACTTCAGCCCGTAGCTGCCCGACGCAGGAAACTGCGCAGCGCCGCCGCATTTGCCCGCCGAAATGAAGTTGGCGCCGGATCCGTTCAGGTAGCCCGAACCGCCTTTTTCGGGCGTGGTGACCTTGGCCGCGGAATCCAAGGAGCTGTACAGCACCATGGACGTGTCCGTCAGGTTCACTGCGCAGTCTCCGCCGCCAGTGCCGCCGCTTCCCGAAGCGCCACCGCTGCCGCCACTGCCCGACGAACCACCGCTGCCCGACGCGCCGCCGCTGCCCGAAGCGCCGCCGCTGCCGCCGCTTCCCGACGAACCGCCGCTGCCGCTCGCGTTCCCCGATCCACTGTTGCCTCCAGTGCCACCGCCCACGCCACCGCTATTACCGCCGGCGCCGCTGTTGCCGGCACCCGCAGTGTTGCCGGCGCCGGCGCTGTTCCCGCTACCGCCGCTTCCCGAGCTATTGCCGACACCTCCCGTCGCGCTGGTGTTACCTGCGCCAGCTGCCCCGCCGCTCCCCGCGAAGTCCTCCCCGCCGCAACCGACCACCGCAACGAGAACCCCAAGCCCCAAGGATTTATAAGAACGCATTCCTACATCATAGCAGCGATCTTGGATCGCGAGACTCGGAGCGAGCGCCTACATGCGCGCACACCCGCGCCAGATCACTGATGAAGCACGCTGGCGAGCGCAGCGACCAGCCCGCGGACGCGCGCCGGGGTGATCCACGCCTGACCTAGTTCTAGCTCGATGCCCGCGTAGCAACGCGGCGAAAACTCGCGACGCAGCGCCGTCGTGTGGCCGTCCGCCGTGCCGCGGTAGGGGTAGTTGCGTCGGACTCGGAGCGCCGGCAACGCTGCCGCGAGGGCGCTCTGCATGCGAGCCGCGAACCCTCGTTCCGCGGCGCGTACCGGGTCGTAGAGCAGTCCCAAGTCGGCCTCACGACGCTTGCCGGCGAGCACTGGCGTGAACGAATGGACTGACACGTGTAGCGCGAAGCCGCTGGCGCCGATGGCGTCTCTTATGGAAGCCGCGACCGCGTCGCGGAACGGAGCATGGTAGCGGCTGACGAGTTCGTCACGCACGGACGACGGCTGCTGCCGCACGGCCGCCGCGTGCAGGCCTCGGTGGTGCAGGCTTCGGTTCAAGTCGATGACCAGTCGGCTGACCTCTCCGACGTGCAGCGGCGCTCGGGTCTCCCGGGCCAACAGCCGCGCGGCGCCGAGAGCGCCAGCGTCGAACCCGCGGTGGCTGTGCAAGGCGCGCTTCGTCAGCACGCCGCGTAGGGACTTTGGCACCGCACAACTCGCGTGCTCGCAACTCAAGACAACGCCGAAGCGCTTCGGCACAGTCGGATTCATCCCCACCACCGATGCTTTGACCGCTGCGTCATGGCTCAAAAGAGCGACCGGCGCGCAGGCACTGCGCCAGCCCTCGATACACGCGTTCCAGGTCCGCGTGGCTCGGCGTCGGGCCTGTAGCGCTCACGATGCGGTCCGCGAGGCTGCCCTGCTCTAGGATGACCGCTAGCGCCCTGGCCTCATCGCTTCCGATTGCGCCGGCTTGCATCGCACGCTCCAGAATGCGCGCCCAAGCTTCGCCCGCAGTGAGCACGCGGTCCGGCAATCCCAGCGCAGCACAGTAGTCAGCGGAGCCGAGCTGCGCCGCCCCCGCTTGTCGCGCGCAGCGGGTGAAGATCGCTTCGAGCTCCTCCACGGAAAACGCGCGTTGCGCCGCATCGTTAATGGTCTTGCCTTCAGTGAGTTCTTGCAGCAGGAACACCGCAAGCTGCGCGATCCCCAAGTCAGCGGAGGGGTGTTCTTGCACGTCGACGACGCGGATCTCGATGCTGTCACGCACGAATCGCGCAATCGCGCCGCGGGCGTTGACCCACTCGGCCTCAAGCTCTTCGTCGCTGTCGAAGGGCGCAACCGCAACCGCGATGGGTTCCAGGATCTGCTGTTTGTAGCTAGACCGATCAAAGACGGCCTCAGGGATGACCCGCCCGGTCACGATGGGCAAGCGAGCACAGTTCCGCCGGTAGTGCACCAATCGCGCGTCCCGGGCGTCGGCCACTTTGCCCTCGAAGATCGGCGAGCTCGCCGCAAGCGCAGGCAAGATCGGCAAGAGCAGGCGGATCGCCGCGTGGAGCCGCCCAAACTCGTCGTCGCCGGTGAAGGGCAAGTTCAGGTGCACGCTCTGCAGATTGGACCAGCCATGCCCGCGGCAGTCGAAGATGCGATTGAAGGTCGCGTAGATCTCTTGACTGTCGTGTGGCCACAGCTTGGTCTCCGTGAGCGGGTCCATCCACGGGTGCATCGCAGTCGGCAATAAACGCGCGGAATGCTGAGCAAGCAGCGCGTCGATCTGCAGCGCATTGCCATGAAAGAGCGGAGCAAGTCCCTGCAGGCTTGGAGCCGGCGCGGTTGTCTTCAATTCGACGACGTGCAGCACCAGTTCGTTCGACCAAGAGATGTCACCGTGCTCGACTTCGTTCTCGATGGCGCCGGCCGGGCCGATCAGCACACGATCGGCAATGGGCAGCACGGCCAGGGACTCCTGGTCGACGATCATGTATTCGATCTCGACGCCGTAGCCTTCGAACAGGCGCAGCCCCGGAGGCGCTTCAACGCTGTCCGTCATCGCGTCCGTTTCGTTTTAGCTCGATGTGCCGAACGAAGTAGTCGACGATGGCGTCGTAGATAGCGTCGCCACCGATGGCGTCTTCATAGCCGGCTTCGAGGGATGGGTTGTCGTTGACCTCGATCACCGTGACGCGGCGCCCACGCTGCTTCAGGTCGACGCCATAGAGCCCGCGGCCGATCAGATTGGCGGCTTTGACGCCCAAACGCACGACGGCGCGCGGCGCATCTTCCAGCTCGATGGCCTCGACGCGTCCGTAGCGGCGGGCTGTGCCCTGCCCTTTTTGGATCTGCCAGTGTTTGGGCGCCATGAAATACTTCGCCGCCCAGATCGGCTTGCCATCCAACACGCCGATGCGCCAATCGAATTCCGTCGGGAACCACTCCTGCGCGATGATCAGATCGCTCTTCGCCAACAGCTCCGCCACTTGGTCCTGCAACTCGGCGCGCGTGCTGACCTTGTGCACACCTTGAGAAAACGCGCTGTCCGGCTTCTTCAGGATACAGGGCAGACCCAGCTCCGCTTCGATGCAATGGATGTTGTCCTTGTGCACCACTAACGTCTTCGGTGCTGCAATGCCATGACGCGTCAACAGCTCCGACAGATAAACCTTGTTCGTGCAGCGCAGAATCGAGTTTGGGTCGTCGATCACCACTAGCCCCTCCGCCTGCGCACGCCGCGCGAAACGATAGCTGTGGTGGTTCACATGCGTGGTCTCCCGAATGAACAGCGCGTCAAAGTTCGAGAGACGCGTGTAGTCGTCCTTGTTGACTACAGTCACGCTCATGTCGCGGCGCTGTGCGGCTCGCGTGAGCCGCGTCACTGCTTTTTCATCCGAAGGCGGGTCCGGATCCTTGGGATCGAAAAGCAACGCTAGGTTGTAGCGGGCGGTCTTGCGCTTGGGTGGGCTGAAGCGCCCTTGCTTGAAGAACTGCGCCGCCTGCTTGCGCACGAAGGGTCGGTGGCTCTCCGGTATTTCCCCCGCGCCGATGGCGTTGATGCTGGAAAGGTACCAGCGGCCGCCACGAGAACGGTTGAAACTGACCCGGAGCAGCGGCGCAAAGAACAGCTTGAATAGGTGCGCGCTCAAGCGATCGTAGCGCTTGGCCAGGTTGCGCCCAAAGTACACCGAGAGCTCGAAGGAACTCGACTGGATCGGCGCCAGGCTGCGCTGGATGAGCTCGTCGAGTTCGTCAGAGCGGATGCGCACGATCTCGTTGGCTTTGAGCTCCTGAATCGTACTGACACTTGGCACGGACTTGTGGCCCCGCGCGGCAGCCAGCAGCGACACGTAGTAACCCGTGGCCTGGTAGCGATAGGAGCGACATAGGTTGAACACGGCCACGCCGCGCAGCTCGCTGAAGCGCGGCTCAGTTAGGTAGGCGCGTGCTGCAACGACCTCGACCTCGGGGATCCGAAAACGCCATTCTGTTGGTTTTACGACGACGATGAGTGCCCGCATGATGGTTTAGCGCGCAGACCCTTTCTCGATGATGAGCAGGTTGGCGTCATAAGTGACTATGCCGAGTAGAATGGCATTGGTTACGCGATCGATCCCGATCCAGTATTGGCGAGACCGACTGCGCGATTGCGGTTCCCATGGGTCCGCAACGTGAACAAGTTTCTGGATCTTGTCGTAACCATTGAGAACGACGAAGTGCCCCATGGGCTCACCGCGAACATCGTCGAAGTCACAATTCGGACCGTGCTCCCTTGCGCAGCGGTATAGATACGTCGCCGACAGCCCGGTGAGAATGGGGATATTTTTGGCAAGGTAGCGCCGAATCAAGCCCGGGTTGAGCTCCTCGAAGCGCAACTGGCCGCCCCGCTTCAGGAAATCGACGTAGTACTCGGTGGCGCGCCGAAGTTTCTTGCTGCGCTTTTCCTTGGCTTGCGCCTGGAGCCGCTCCACGAGGTCTACCCCCGGGGCGAACCAGGTCGGATCAAAGACCATCAGGTTGTAGGTGTATATGGTCACCTGGTAGCCCCGGGCCAGGGCGTCGCAGGCGAGCATCACGCCCAGGGTGCCACCTCCGTCCACGGTTGCGGTGTCCGCAATGACGCGGTCCAGCGCCACGTCGTCGCCGTAGAAGTTGTAGACCGCATGCAGACAGGTCGGCCCGCACGTGGTGTCGTCGGGCTGGGGCAAGATCGGTAGCGCAAGCGTCTTCTTAGGCGCCGGGGCGAACCGTTTCTTTTTCTTCGTCGTGGGCGTTTTGGGCATCAACTGCAGACGGCTATGCGTCCCGGCCGCGTCTTGTAGCACGCCGCGCCGCAGTCCAGGAAACCCGCCCCAAGACGGGCGCACTCCACAGGTCAGACCAAGCCGCTGCCTGACCGGTCCGTACCGCGAGACAGGCCCCAGGCGTGGCGGACGTCTTCGCCTTCCACCATGAAGACCACCATCTCCGCCACGTTCGTGGCGTGGTCGGCGATGCGCTCCAGATACTTGCCGACAGACTGAAGCCGCGTCGCTCGGTACACGCATTTGGGATCGTCCATCATCACTGCTACCAACTCGGGGAAAAGCTGGGCGTAGGTTGCGTCCACCACGCTGTCGCGCTCGATGACGGCACGCGCGGCGTCCGCGTCGCCGCTGACGAATGAATCGAGCGCACCGCGCAACATTTCCGTGGTCACCGCACCCATGCGCGTGATCGTCGTCATGGCAGAGAGTGGCGATTCTTCCGTGAGCTCGATCACGCGCTCACATACATTGACGGCCAAGTCTCCGATGCGTTCCAGGTCCGTCACCAGCTTCATGGTGCTGGTGATGAAGCGCAGGTCCGAGGCCACGGGCTGTCGCTTCGCCAAGATGCGAAGGCATTGCTCGTCAATCTCGAGTTCGAGCCGGTCGACCTCCGTGTCCCCTTGCAGGGTCTGCCGCGCCAAGTCCGAGTCGCGCTCGACGAACGCACTGAGCGCCTGGGTCAGCAATTCTTCGACCTTGGCGCCCATGAGCAAGATGTTCTCACGAAGCTTGGCCAGATCCGCTTCGTAGCTGCGGTCCGTGTGGCGTGTTGCCGCTTGTGATCCCGTCATCTGCAGTCTCTCCCCTATCCAGCTAGGCTCAACCAAAACGTCCCGTGATGTAGTCTTCTGTGCGCTTTTCCCGGGGCCGGGTGAACAGCACGTCGGTCTGCCCGTACTCCACCAACTCGCCGATATAGAAGAACGCCGTATAGTCTGCGACGCGCGCCGCCTGCTGCATGTTGTGGGTCACGATCACGATGGTGTACTGCCCCCTCAGCTCGTGGATGAGTTCTTCCACACGCGCCGTTGCGATGGGGTCCAGGGCAGAACAGGGCTCGTCCATCAGCACCACTTCGGGCTTGAGCGCCAAGGTGCGGGCAATGCAAAGTCGCTGCTGCTGTCCTCCGGACAGGCTCATGCCAGAACGGTCCAAGCTGTCTTTGACTTCGTCCCACAGCGCAACCTGTCGCAGGACCTGTTCAACCACCTGCTCCGGCTTCTGTACGCGGATTCCGTTCAGACGCAACCCGGCGAGCACATTGTCGCGAATGCTCATCGTGGGAAACGGGTTCGGCTTCTGGAACACCATGCCTACTCGGCGGCGCACCTGCACGGGATCCACTTCCCTTGCGTAAATGTCGTTCTTGTCCAGAAGTACACGCCCGGATACGCGCGCGCCTTCCACAACTTCGTGCATTCGGTTCAGGCAACGGATGAAAGTCGACTTGCCACAGCCCGACGGGCCGATGATGGCCGTGACTTGCTTGTCCAGCACAGGCAGGTCGATGCCGCGCAACACTTCTGTCGCGCCGAATGCGGCGCGCAAAGCCTCGGCCCGCATCTTCGTGGGTGCGTTCTGAACGACCTCTGCGGCCGTCGGTGAGGATGCCACCGGCTTTGACTTCGCTGGGCTCTCTGCGCTTTTGGCAAAAGGGATGGAAAGTTCCATGTTCGCGTTCATCGGGTCCTCACACGGCTCTTCACCAGCAAACGAGCTGCGACGTTCAGGAAAAGCACAAGCGCCACCAGCACCAAGGCCGAAGCCCACGCTTTCTGCTGCCAGTCTTCATAGGGCGAAACAGCGTAGGTGTAGATCTGGACCGGGAGTGAGGCCGTGGGTTCGTTGAGCCCTTCGGACCAGAACTGATTGTTGAACGCTGTAAACAGCAGCGGCGCCGTTTCGCCAGCGACGCGGGCCACCGCCAGCATCACCCCCGTTGCGATGCCCGGAGCTGCCGTTCGCAGCACGACACTCAAAGTCGCGCGCCACTTTGGTACCCCAAGCCCGAGCGCCGCTTCTCGAAGCGCCGTGGGTACAAGTTTGAGCAACTCCTCGGTGGTGCGCGTCACGGTCGGCAGCATCAGCACCGCAAGCGCCACGCCTCCCGCGAGGGCACTGAAGCGTTTCGTGGTGAGCACGATCATGCTGTACACGAAGATGCCCACCACGATGGATGGCACGCCACTGAGCACATCCGCGGAGAAGCGCACGACCTTGGCCAGCTTGCCCGACCCGAACTCCGCAAGATACACGCCAGCCAAGACGCCGGGCGGGATCCCGAACAGGCACGCCAGGCCCACGAGCTCCAAGGTGCCAACGATGCCGTTGGCAACGCCGCCGCCGGTCTCTCCCACAGGTTTGGGCAGCTCGGTGAGCAAATCCCAATCCAGCCCACCCACGCCACGAACCGCAACGTAGTAGAGGACCAAGCCCAAGGGCACGAGGGCAAGCGCCGTGGCCAGCACGCAGGCTCCACGTACGATGTGGTCCACCACCTTGCGGCGAGCGTAAGGTTCGTCGCCAGCAGTCACGCGTGCGCCCCTTTCGGCATGCGGCCGACTCGCCAGACCAGCAGCCGCGCGAGGATGTTGAGCGTCAGGGTGACGACGAAAAGCAGCAGTCCGATCTCAGCGAGTGCCGCAAGGTATACGTCACCGGTCGCTTCCGTGAACTCGTTGGCAATGACACTGGCCATGGTGTACGAAGGCGCAAACAACGAGGCGCTGATCTCCGCACGGTTGCCGATCACCATGGTGATGGCCATGGTTTCTCCCAGGGCACGACCCAGCCCAAGCAACACGGCTCCGAGGAGCCCGCTCTTGGCGTAGGGCAATACGGCGGTACGCACGGTCTCCCAGCGCGTCGCTCCTAGGGCCAGGGCACCTTCGCGCAGTGTCACGGGCACTGCCTTGAGTACCTCCCGACTGACGCTGGCGATCGTCGGGATGATCATGATGGCGAGCACCACGCCGCCCGCAAGCATGCCAAAACCTTGATGCGGCCCGGCAAACAGCGGCAAGAAGCCAAGATACTTGGCAAGGAAGGGCTCCACGACATTGCGGAGGAATGGCGCCAAAGCGAAGATCCCCCACAGGCCGTATACAACGCTGGGCACCGCGGCGAGTAGCTCAACGAGGAAGCCAACAGGCGCTCGAAGCCAGCTCGGTGCCAGTTCCGACAAGAAGACCGCGACGCCGAGGGAAATCGGCACCGCGATCAAAAGAGCGAGCAGGGACGACACCACGGTCCCATAGATGAACGGCAAGGCCCCAAAGTCGTCTCGAACCGGATCCCAGTTCCGACCCGTCAAGAAATCCCAACCGAACTTCTCGATGCTGGCGGCAGACGCTCCGTACATCTCCCACGCCATCAAAAGCAGCGTCGCAAGCACGGAAAGCGCCATGAGCGCCGTCGCCGCTCGGAATAATCGATCGCCCGGGTTCACGTCACGGCCGCGGCGAGCAAACCACCGCGGCCGGCGCTGCACCGGGCCGCCGGAGACCGAGCCAGAGTTCAGGGTGTTTTCCACGGCGTTTAGCTGCCGGCCAGCAGCGTCTTTCCAGCGGACTTCAAGGTCTTGAGTCGCGCTTCCACCTTCTTCATCACGGGATCAGGAAGCGGCGCATAGTGCAACGCCTCGGCGTGCTTCTGGCCGTCGTGAATCGCCCACCACAAGAACTCGGCCAGGGTCTTGGCTTTGGTGGCATCCGGGCTGTCTTCGTAAACGAGAATGTAGGTGTAGGAGGCGATCGGGTAGGCGCCTTCGCCGGCGGCATCCGTGATGCTGACGTGCAGTTCGTCGGGAACCGCAATCCCGGCACCCGCCGCCGTGATCGCCGCGATACTGGGCGCGACGAACTTGCCGGCTTTGTTCTTGACCGACGCGACCGGCATCTTGTTTTGGGTGGCGTAGGCCAACTCCACATAACCCACAGATCCGGGAGTCGTCTTCACCTGACCGGTCACGCCCTCGTTGCCTTTGGCGCCCAAGCCGCTGGGCCACTTGACGCTCTTGCCTGCACCGACCTGACTCTTGAACTCCGATGAGACTTTGCCGAGGTACTCCGTGAACACCGCCGTAGTGCCGCTGCCGTCGGAACGGCTCACGACGCTGATCTTCTGGTCGGGCAAGGAGACTTCCGGGTTGTCAGCAGCAATGCGCGGATCGTTCCACTTGGATATCTCCCCCAGGAATACGTCCGCCAGTACATCTCCAGCGATCTTCAACGGCGCTGAAACGCCGGTGACGTTGTAGGTCACCACGACAGCGCCCATGGTGGTCGGGATGTGAAGCAGCTTGCCTGCCGCCTTTGTCGTCTCGTCCGCCGTCATTGGCGCGTCCGATGCGCCGAAGTCGACCGTTTTGGCAGTGATCTGGCGAATACCACCGCCAGATCCGATCGACTGGTAGTTGATGCGGACGTTCGGGTGCTTGGAATTGTACTCACTCATCCACTTGGAATAGAGCGGGTACGGAAAGGTGGCGCCCGCACCGTTGAGGGAAATGGTGTCCGTCTTGGACCCGCCCGGGCTAGACGAGGTCTCTTTGCTGCAGGCGGCGAGCAACAGGGTGGACAGTGAGATAGCCGCAAATGTACGTCGCGTGATCATGTTGGCGGATGAATAGCAACCGCCCATCAGGCGTGCGCGGCGCCCGGGAAACATCTCTGTGACAAGCGTGTGACGAACGCTTTCTGGCGCTCCCTGCGCATTGCAGGACAAGACCGGCGAGGCGGCCGCTACAACCGAACGGCGCCGACTTCACCAAGCCAGGCCTCGAGAGTCTCTGATCGCGGCGCGCCGCTGGAAACGTGACGCACCTGACCGTCGGCGTCGATGACGATGACCGTCGGCAACACTTGGATGCGGTACTTTGCCGCCACGCTGCCATCGTCGTGCAACACGGCGTAGGGGATGTTCCAAGACTCCTTCAGCCTGGAAGCCACCCGGGGATCCGAGTCCACGCTCACACCCAGGAAATGGACGTCGGACTTCCGCTTCGAAAGCGCCGCCTCCCGCAGCATTGGAGCAGCCTGCCGACACGCGCCACACCAGCTGGCAAATACCTCCACGACCACCGGCGCGCCGCGCAAATCCGACAGCTTCACTCGCGAGGAGCCGTTGGCGTCGGGCAGGTCGAACTCCGCGGCGACGTCGCCGACGGGCGGCCCGGATGGTTTTTTGGCGACCAGAGCCACCGCGATGCCGAGCGCAGCGATGAACAGCAACGCCCTGAAGACGTTGACTTTCCCGGGTGCGGCCTGTTTGGCCGGGGCGCTCCCGCGAGCTGGGGCGACGCGCTTGCTCATGGAGACAGCACGCGCCTGCCCAAGAGCGCGCCCGCAAGCGCCAGCGCGGCCACTGCGGCTCCGTGACCGAGCCACAGATGCCAGGTCTCGCCGCTTGGGCAGGTCACGCCAATCGTCACCGCGCCCGCAAGGCCGCCCACGAGACCCGCGAGCGCACCGGAGATCCCCGGGGAAAACGGGTCCGTGCCACGCCACAAGAACAGGGTGCCACCGCCGGAGATCGCTCCGAATAACAGCGCATGCAGCCCGCAACCCAATGCGCCGCCCCCGTGGCTGGCGCTGAAGAACTCGCCGAGGGGCAACTGCTCACTCGCGGCGAAGGCCAGGTACGCCAGGAAGGCCACGGGCACTGCTACCGCGAGGACAAATCGAAGATTTGCGCCACCGCGTCGTCCGGGCGGTCGGAGGAATCCCGCCGCCAGCACGAGGGCCTGCACCACTGCCCAACCCGCAGCCCCGAACAGCGCCGCGCGCAGCGCACCCTCAGGGCGCTGCGCGCTGGAGAGCACACCGAATACCAGAACGACGCCGAGCGCCAACGCGAAAGAGAGGGCCGTCCGGGTCAACGCAGTCATGCCGCGTTTCGGCTGCAAGCCCTCCGTGCACTGCTTGACGATGGACGCACCGAGATCTGCCCGAGGCGTCTCAGGTTCGGGCCAGGGCAGATCCTGGAGCACCTCGTCGTTGGATACGTCGCTCATTTAGCCGCGCTGGAACCTTTCTAGCTCTTTGCGAAGGAAGTTGTAGCCTCGGTGCACGCGGAGTTTGACGGCGGTCGGGCTCGTTCCAAGCACTTCGGCGGCCTCGTTCACGGACAGGCCCGTGAGTTTCGTCAGCTGGATCGCCTCACGGTAGTTCTCTGGCATTGAATCCAGGGCGCGCTCCAGCGCCTCGGAAACGTCGTTGGGCACCCCGCTGGGCTCCGGCTTGGGTTCGGGCATGGTGCCATCGCGGCTCAAGTCCTCGGTGCGGCTCTTGGCCGCCCGGCGCTCGTCGTAGAAAGAGCGCCGGGCGATCGCGAGCACCCAGGGCAAGAGCGGAGCGCCTCGGAGGTAGCTGGCGCGCGCGCGGTGCACTTTCGAAAAAGTGATCTGCAGCAGATCTTCTGCGCGCTCTCGGTGCCGCGTCAATCGCAGCAAGTAGCCAAATAAGCGAGGAGACAGCTGCTGGTACAGCGCATCGAAAGCCGCGGCATCGCCATCCACATAGCGATCCATGAGCCCTTCGATGCTGTCCGGCTTTACGGGCATGACCCGGGACCACGACCGGCCGAACCAGGCGCGGCCGGGCAATCGGGCGGTCGGAAAATAGGCGGCAGGCACCGACCCAAACTACGCGGGGCCAGCCGCCCGGGTTTCACAAGGCAAATCCCTATTAGATCAGGGACTTAAGATCGAGCATTTCTTCCACGTCTGGAAGCACCACTAGCTCCACCCGACGATTCTGCTGCCGACCTTCATCGGTGTCGTCCTTGTTGACGGGATCGGTCTCCGCGTAGCCGGCCGGGTGCAGCAAGCTGGCGTTGAGGCCGCCGCCACCCCCCTTGGCGTCCGTGGGGCGAACCAAAAACAGCAGGACTTGGCGGGCACGCATCGCGCTGAGACCCCAGTTGTCACCGAAACGACCGCCGCGAAGGGGCTTGTTGTCGGTGTGTCCGGCGACTTGATAGTAGCGCTGCGCGAGCTGCTTGTCGTTGCGGATGACTTCGGCGACGGCCGTGAGGACCTCCTTGCCTTGGTCCTTCAAGTCATCTTTGCCCGACGCAAACAAAACGTCACCGGGCAGTCGGATGACCATGCGGTTACGTCGGATTTCGACCTTCAGACCGAGGTTCGTCAGCTTCTGCAGCTTGCCGCGCAGCATGTCGAAGCGCGCTTTGATGCGCTCGAGGGCAGCGGCGCGTTGCTTGTACTCCTCCAGAGCGCGCTTGAGCTGTTCCAGGTTCGCCGCGAGCTGCTCTTTCTCAGTGCCCGTCTGCTGGAGCTGCTGATTGAGCTCATCCATATTGACGCCCATGGCCTTGAGCTGATCCGTGAGGTCCGTGACCCGCTTCATCGTAGCTGCCAGCTCTTCTCTGGTCTTCTGATGGGCCGTCTGCTCGTCCTGGTGTTGACGACTTAGCTGGTCGTACTTGGCCAACTGAGCTTGCCATTCATCCTCGGAGTAGCCGCAGGCAACCAGGACGAACACAGACAGAAACGAAACGAGGCGAGCTATAGACACGTTGATCCTCCAAATAGACGGCATGGGCATGTTGCCGTGGGTAATTTCGCGAGACTTTTTTTCGAATCTACCCCGCTGTCAACCACCACGGCCACATCCCCCCGCTGGGCGGCGAAATTCGCTACCGCAGCTCACCGGAGCTGCACGGCTAGGGTGAAAGGCAGCCAAAATCGAAGCCCTTCATCTTGAAGGGCAGACGCGAAAAATCTTCGCTCGTTGCCCCCAGGGCGACGCTTGCGCCGCATTGGGCGGCGTGTCACCAAGCTGTCACATTCAGCGGCTACAAAGCAGCACGCGGCGACGGACCACGCGACCAGCCATGGCCACAATACTGGTAATCGAAGACGAACCTGATCTGCGAGAGGTTCTCGGCTTCAACCTGAAGCAGGCCGGGCATTCCGTCCTGTCCACCGCCCTCGGCGAAGAGGGGCTCGCTCTGGCCAGCTCCGATCGCCCCGACTTGATCTTGTTGGACCTCATGCTGCCGGACCTGCAAGGCACTGAGGTATGCAAACGCCTGAAGTCCGACCCCAGCACGAAGCAGATCCCCGTCGTGATGCTGACAGCTCGGGGGGAGGAGCTCGATCGCGTTGTGGGCTTCGAGATCGGCGCCGAGGATTACATCGTGAAGCCGTTCTCGGTGCGCGAGTTGCTGCTGCGCCTGCAGGCTATTCTGCGCCGAAGCCGACCCGCCGAAGCCGAGAGCGAGCGCTACGTTGAATTCGGGCTGCTGCGCATGGATCGCGATGCGCACCGGGTCTGGGTCGGCGACAGCGAGATCGAGCTGACTGCCCTTGAGTTTCGTCTGCTCTTGACGCTGTACGAACGACGCAGTCGCGTACAGACCCGTGGCGCGTTGTTAGACGACGTATGGGGGATCCAGGCCGACATCACGACGCGGACTGTCGACACCCATGTCAAGCGCCTGCGGGAAAAGTTGGCGGAAGCACGCAACTATATCGAGACTGTGCGCGGGGTGGGCTATCGCTTCTGCGGCAGCCCCGAGGAAGCAACCGCGTGACGTCGCCGTGACCGAGACGGAAGAAGCCCGTTCGGTCTTCCGGTTGGGTGTTCGTGCCAAGCTGTTCTTGATCTCCCTAGGATTGATCCTGCTGACGGCTGGCATCGGGTGGGCGTACGTGCAGCGTAGCGTCGACACTGCCCTTACCCGGGAAGTACAACACGAGCTCTTCCATCGCGCCCGCCTTGCCGCCGCTCACATAGAGAGCACGCCGGGCGCCGACAGCGCCAGCACCCAAAGGTTGGTTGGCCAGCTTGCAGCACTGGCAGCAGGGCGCGTCACGGTGATCGCCAAAGACGGCACCGTGTTGGGGGACTCAGGAGTATCCGACACGCAACTGAGCCAGGTCGAAAACCACGCGAACCGCCCCGAGGTGATCGCCGCACTCTCGACCGGGCGCGGGGCGCATACACGACTGAGTGGAACCGTTGGAATGCGCATGACCTACGTGGCTGTGCCCTTCGAACGCGACGGCGTCGTGCAGGGGGTCGTGCGTGTTGCGGTTCCGCTGACCCACGTCGACGAGGTGTTGACTCGCGTCAAGGGCGTGCTGGGAGGGGCGACCCTGCTGGCGCTTGTAGTCGCGATCCTGCTGAGCAGTATCGCCGCGCACTGGGCCTCGCGGACGGCTCGCTCTCTGACGGTCACTGCAGAGCGCATGGCGCAAGGCGATCTTGCGGCGCGAACGGGAGTCACGGGACATGACGAGTTTGCGTCCCTAGGCCGTGCGCTGGACCAGCTCGCTTCCAACCTGTCGCAAACCGTAGACGCGCTCGAAACCCAACATGAAACGACCCGTGGGATCCTGGAAGGCATGCACGAGGGCGTCTTGTTGCTTGGACCAGACGGGCGGGTTGGTTTGGTGAATCCTGCGTTGCGCGAGATGTTGCTCTTGACCGGGGACGCCACGGGCAAGACGCCCCTGGAAATTATCCGGCACGCTGAGCTCAAAACCCTCTTGGATCGCGTCGCGGTCGAACAAGAATCCCTGAGTACGGAATTCGGACTTGGTGGCCTGAAGCCGCGTCAGCTGTTAGTGCGCGCAGCACCGTTTACCCGGGGCACCGGTGGCGTATTCGCAGTGTTTGTGGACGTCACGGAAATGCGACGATTGGAGTCCTTGCGAAGTGACTTCGTGGCCAATGTCTCCCACGAACTGCGGACACCTGTGACCACCGTACGCTCCGCGGCAGAGACCCTCAGCTCTGCGCTGGACCACGATCCAAAAGCGGCATTGAAGTTTCTGGAGATCATCGAAAGAAACGCAAGCCGGCTGCAGGATCTCGTCGAAGACTTGCTCGATCTTTCCCGCATCGAGTCGCGGCAGTATCAAATGCAGTTCGAGGCCGTGCGCTTGAGCACGCTCTATGCACGAGTCGTCGAGCTGTTCCAGCAGCGTATCGCCGAGCGCAACATCAAGGCAGTGCTCGAGCTAGACGACCCGGAAGCGGTGGTGCGAGCCGATCGCCGCGCCCTAGAGCACGTGCTGACCAACCTAGTCGACAACGCGGTCAAATACGCCGGGCAAGCCGCGGAACTCCGGCTCGGCGCACTGCCTTTGGGCGACGGTTTCGAGATCTTCGTCGCCGACAATGGGCCCGGCATCGCCCCTAGCCACTTGCCCCGGCTCTTTGAGCGCTTCTACCGGGTGGACGCTGGACGTTCGCGAGAGCTCGGCGGCACTGGACTCGGCCTCGCCATCGTCAAGCACTTGGTCGAGGCCATGGGTTCGACCATCCAAGTGCAAAGCGAAGTCGGCGCGGGAACGCGATTCAGCTTCCAGCTATCCGGCTGGCACGACGACGATCAACCCTTGGACTCATCTTTGTCAAAGAAGAGCGGATTGATGACGGGCAAGGTAGGGCGACCTTCATCCACCACGTCATGAGCCAGCGGATCGAAGTCCGGCAACGTGGGCAGCATTTGTCGCGGCTTCGTTGAGGGCGGCTCTTCGTCAGCGGAAGCGGTCTGCTTCGCGCGTTTCCTCTTCTTGGGCTCCGCGACCGGTTCTTCCCCCGCACTCGCATCATCCCAGCCGGCATCGACCGTCTCGGCCTCTGCAGGTGTTGGGGTTTCGGGTGACTTCGCCATGTCCGCGAGGGCTACGATAGCCGAAGTGCGCGGCGAGGCCAGTTTAGGGCAAGCGGCTGCGAGCCAAGATGGCCTGCCACACTGCTTTTGCGTGGGATTTTTCCGCTGCGTCGTGGATCATCAGCAGACTCAGACCCGTACGCTCGTCGATTCGCGCGACGAATAGTTTGAGTCCAACGTTCCCAGCCTCGCTCTCTGCGAAGCCCTCACCTTCAAGTCCCGCGCCGTGTTCGAGCTTGCGCGGCTGTGCCGGCGTTAGCTTCGCCGCACCATACTGAGAGAGCGCTTGCCTGCGCTCGTCGAAGAACTCTCCGAGCGCGGCCCGCGCTTCGAGATCATGCCGCCCAAGCAGAAGCACGACTCTTCCGTCGGTCAATTCCCAGCCCGCCGCCCGGTTTTGCTCCGACGAGAATCCTGCAGGCACGTGCAACAGCACGCCCCAAGCGCTCAAGCCCGGAGCCGGGGCCGCGACCGACGCTGCCGGCGGCGCACTGGCGTCCGGAGCTGTGGCGCTGCTCTTTTGACAACCCGGCGCCGCGAGCAATAGGCAAATGACGAGCCGCCGCGGCCACCCTAGACAGCTCCAGCGGGATCTCCGACCCTCCTCTGCAGCTAGCCGCAGTCGCGGCAGCACGCTACGTTCTGTTGCAGTTTCGATATCCAGCATCGAGTTTTTCACTCCAGGCACACGTTCGTCACCCAGTTGTCACCCAGTTACGGACATATGCGCCACATGCAAAAGCCACTCACGCATCTTCTCGCACTTTTGTTCGCGACCACGCCGGTTTATGCGCAACCAGAGCGGCCAGATCCAAACCCACCTCCGCCGCAAGCGCCCAGCGACACCGAACCGACCGCCGAAGCGCTGCCGCCTCCTGCCCCGGCGCCGATGCCCGACGTCCCTCCTGCTCCTGTTGCCCTGGCCCCCGCAGCGCCCGCCGCAACCACGCCAGTGTCTCTCGCGCCCGAACCGGTGCCCCCACCACCTCCGAAAAAACTCAGCGTCGCCAAGGACGGTTTCTTCCAACCCAGCTTCCTGCTTCAGGTGTGGCTACACGGCACGCGCCAATCCAGCGAGACCCAAACGACGTTCCGCTTGCGCCGCAGTGAGATCAAGATCAAGGGCAACATCATTGACGACCTACTTTCCTACGCTCTGATGTTCGACCCAGCAAAAGTGCTCGAATTCGAAGACGAAGACCTCGAAGTGGAGGGTCAAACCCCCGCGCCGGCCACTCCCGGCTCCGTCGAGGCCTCCCAACCGCAGTCCAATGTGTCGGTGTTGCAGGATGCGTACGCCACTTTCGAAAGCGAGTTCGCTGATGTGGGCTTCGGCCAGTTCAAGAACCCGCTTTCGTGGGAAGGCTTTAATTCCGCAAGCCAATTGCTGTTCCCAGAACGCGCCACCGCCGCGCGCTTCTATGGCGACGAGCGCGACATTGGTCTACGCGTCTCCAAGAAGATCGGCGACTACGTCTACTACAACTTGGGTGTGTACAACGGCCCGGGTTTGAACCGCCGCGACAACAACAACCAAAAGGACGTCGCATTGCGCGTCGAGCTGTATCCCATCGAAGGCGTCATGCTCGGCGGTGTGGGTTACACCAGTGTCGGCGAGCGCGAAGAACCCACGAGCAAGGATCGTCTCGAAGCAGACCTGCGCATCGAGCTAGGCGGCGCGCTACTGCAAGTCGAGTACCTGCATGGCTGGGACGGCCCCAAAGGAACACGCGTGGAAGGCCACGGCTTTTACGCCGCCGCTGGCTACACCTTGTTCGACCAGCTCCAACCCGCTGTGCGAGTTGGCGCACTGGATGCGGACATCGACCAGGACCTGGGCGCCGGCAAAGGCGACGAACTCTGGCACTACGAGGCAGTCGTGAACTACTTCGTTCAGGGCAAGCAAGCCAAGCTGGCCCTCGCCTACGGCTTCTTCGACTACGACGATTGGGCCGCGCGGGGTGAGCTGACTCTGCTCGGCCAAGCCTCGTTCTAACCCTCCGATTTGTTTTTTTTGGGTCGCGACGGGGGCAGGCGCGGCCGCACGACTCTCGTCCGAGGGCGTTAATTGCCGCTGCGCTCAGGGCACGGCGGATGGCGCCGCCGATGGCGGGGGTGCCGGCGCAGGCGGAGGCACGAGCACTGGCGGGGGCGCTGGGACCTTGTCGGTGGTGCGCGCCACTTTCCAGGTTGGACCCGCGAGTTCAACTTCGTACAGCGTGGTCTTGCCTTCGAGGGCGCCACCAAGCCCGGTCACCCGTACGGTGGCTTTCGCCCCTTCCCGTCCGAGCAAGACCGCCGTCGCGAGCGCCGTGTCGTACTCTTTCTTGCTCGCAGCGGAACACGCCGCGTCTTTGGCGCACGCTTCTTTGGCCGTGCGGATCTCTGCCTCGACCTTGTCTGTGGCCAGTGCAAGGGCGCCGTCGAAGTTGTAGCTTGCCCAGCGCTGCGCCATTTCGAGGGCGGCAGCCTTGGGGTCTTTGGACAGCTCCGCGGTTGCGAGTTCTCTCGGTTTTCGGGTCTGCGCCGGGTGCGCGTTGCAGGCGGTCTTCGCCGTCCCCCACATGATGAGGGTCGCAAACGCCATCACGCCAATCATGCCAAGGGTTTGCCGACTCGGCGCATTGATGGCTGATTCCGGAGGCAGCACCGGCTTCTCGATGCGGCGACGCGGCTTCTTCGCCGCCTGGCGAACACTGGCACGCTCCGCGCGGGCTCGCTTGCGACGCTTTTCCTTAGCGGCAGCGGCCGCAGCGGCGGCTTCGTCGTCGTCGGCTTCGTCGGCTTCGTCGGCTTCGTCGGCTTCGTCGTCCTCGCCGTCGTCTGCGCTATCGCTCGCGTCATCCTCGGCCGCGTCTTCGTCTTCCTCTTCGCCGTCGGCTTCCGAGTCTTCGCTGGCTTCCGCCTCCGCTTCCTCGTCGAGCTCCTCGCGCTCGTCAGCGGCCTTTTCGTCGCGCTCCTTGGACATGGCCGGGGAGCATCGTCAGAAGGAACCGTGCCTGCAACCGGAAGCGGCTGGCCAGGGAATATGTGCAATCATTTCCATAGGTTGCCATCATTATTTTCAGACCACGCAACCGGAGTCGCGTCGGACCGACACAACAGGCACCATGAAGTCCTTCGTCGCGCTGCTGTTTCTGAGCGTTGTCCTCTGCGCGGGCTGCAAAGGCAGCGCGCCGCTTCCGCCAAAGGCCATTGATCTGAACAACCAAGGTGCGGACGCCCTGGCGGACGGGGATCTCGAAACGGCGGAGGCCCGCTTCGATCTGGCCCTCGAATACAGCCCGCGTTTCGTCGAAGCACTCGTGAATCGAGCCCTGGTCGAAGTCCAGCGCGGCAACTTTCTGCGCGCACGTCGTTTGCTCGCGCGGGCGCGCCGCTACAACCCCGACTTTGCACAACCGCACCACGGTTTCGGAGTGCTGGAAGAGCGAGAAGGCCGCCCCGACAAGGCCTCCAAGCACTACCTGGAAGCCTTGTCCATCGACCCTGGCTTCGCCGCTGCACGCTTGAATCTCGCGAGGCTCTACTACAGCGCCGGAAAATACGAACACGCCAAAGAGCAATTCAAGCGGGTTGTTGAAGTATCGCCCAGCAGCGCCGACGGATACGTGGGGCTCGCGGAAGCGTTGATCAAACTGGATCGCAGCACAGAGGCGGACGACGTGGTCGAGAGTGCATTCCAAGAGTTCCCAGACCACCCCGCTTTGGCCATCCTACAAGCGCGCGCGCACCTGCGACGCAACAAGGTGGACACGGCGGTCCGGCTGCTGTTGCCGCTGACGAGCGACCGGGACGAAGTTGCCGTTTCTGCCTTGGGCTGGCTCGGCACTGCGGAGTTGGCTCGCGGGCGACCCGTCGCAGCCGAGAAAGCCGCCTTGCGCGCGCTCTCCCTCGCCCCCAAGGACGCAGTGGCCGACTACGTGCTGAAGCAGGCGCGAATGCACCGGTAATTGCAGCCGGGCGCGAGCGGGCAAATGTCGATACACTCCCGCGGTCGTGTCCATCAGCCCCCATGCCGTGGCCCCAGCCGCCGCGCCGACGCCCTTGCCTAGTACGCGGCGCGTCGCTCGCCTGCTTGAGCGGGTGATGCGGCAGAAACTGACCGCGCAAGCGGGAGCGGCAGCGGTGTGGTTCGCCGCGATCGTGTTTGTATTCGTCGCCGGAGGCGTCGCGGCCGGTGGGGACTCTCGAGAGTCCTCCATCGTTATCCGCGGAGCCCTCGGCTGGTTCACCTGGCTGGCTGCCGGCAGCATCGCCCTTGCAGCCACGGGGCAGGCCACCGCCGAGGACGAGGCCGTTTACGGTTTGGCCGCGCTGCGTGGGGTTGGCCCACGCTCGATCGCTTGGGCGCGAGCGTGGGCAGTGGGCCGCCGCGTCTTCACGCTGCTTCTGCTTCCCACGCTCTTGGTGAATCTGGCCGTGCTGCCGTTCGTGCGATCCTGGGCCGCAGCGGCGGCAGCAGGGAGCGTTCTCTGCGGCAGTCTGGGGTACTTGGCTCTACTCGCTGCTGCGACGGGTGCGCTGGTGCTGGCCGCCCGCAGTCTCGCGCCGGAACGAGCACGCTGGGCCCTCGCCGCGCTGCTCTTCCTGCCCGAACTCGTGCGCAGCCTGGTTGCGCACTTCCCGAGCATCCCCACCGCACTGGCAACAGCAAGGGCCTACGCGGTCCACATCGGAGGCTGGGCATGAGCAGCGCTGCCTTCGAGGACGTCTACGCTGCGCCGCTCACAGCCACGAGTCTCGCGCTGGGGCCAGGACTGACCGTCTTATTGGGCACTCCCGATGACGGCACCGCGACCTGTGTCGAACTCCTTGCGGGCAGCACGCGACCGCGGCGCGGCCGGGTGCATGTGCAGGGTCGCGACCCGCATGCCGATTCCGACTTGCGCAAAGGGATCTGCGCTGTGCTGGCAGACGAGCCCGAGCTGCCGTTGCCCCCGTCCACCCTGTTGACAAACGCGGTCGGCGCGCCCCGGGCTGCGGAAATTTGCGCGCGACTGGGCCTAGCCAGCGTCCGTTGGACCTCGCTCCGTGCGCGCCGAGCCATGGCATTGGAAGTTGCACTCGCGCGCCCAGGGCTCTGCCTGGCCGCGGTATTCGAGCCGCTCGCGTTGATGCACGCGCTCGATCGCGGACGCAACATCGATGCGCTGCAACAGCTCGCCCAAAGCACGACGGTGGTCTGTGCCACCGCCAGCATCGAGGACGCTCGGGCCCTTGGGGGCGACGTCGTGCTGCTGGATCGAGGCCGGTTCGTGCGACGGCCCGGCGTGCCGCTCACGCAGAGTCTTGCGCCACGCGCAGATGGTACCTTCGTCGTACGCGCCGAAGGCATCGAGCAACTCTGCCAAGCGTTGGTGGGCAATCCCGTCGTCCAGTCCGTGCGCTTAGACGGCAGCGAGCTTCCGAACCAGGCGTTCGTCGGGGGGCCGGAGCCCGACGCGGTGTCCCGCGCCATTCTGGAAGCATCGCAAAGCAGCGGCGCGAAGCTACTCTCAGTCATGTTGTCCGGGCCAACCTTGGACGAATCCCGGGGCGCCACGGCGGCGTTGTGGCGAGCGGCCTATGAGCGCGCATACTACGCTGCGCGGCCCGCACCGGTGCCGGCACCCTCCGCCGCTGGCGCCGCGCCTGCGCCACCCGCGCCTGCAGCGCCAGCACCCTCGGTCGCTAGCGTCGCGCCTGCCGGCGCTTCCGACGGAGATCCAACGTGAAGGCGTTCGCGTTGGGTGCCCAGGTCGCGGCGGCGCGGCTCAGGTCACGCACGCTGGGCGTGCTCACGGTATTCGGACTTTTGACGGTGGCGGTCGTCGCTTTGCTCGAACGCCGCACCGGGTCGGTACTGTCTACGGACCGCGCCCTCGCCGGCGTGGCCCTGGGCCTGTGCCTACCTGCGTTGGCCTACGGAGTCGTGCGCACCGCGACAGGGGGACAGAGGCTGGCCAATTCCCTGTGGCCCATGGCGCGCTACGGCCAGAACCGCCGGCGCATCGCGCTGGGCGTGCTGTCGGCTGCAACCCTCGCA
Source organism: uncultured Myxococcales bacterium (assembly GCA_937872925.1). Lineage (GTDB taxonomy): Bacteria > Myxococcota_A > Polyangia > Polyangiales > Polyangiaceae > JACKEA01. Next base: position 71,778 of record CALMUT010000080.1, read on the forward strand.
AACGCCGGTATCGGTTTGGTGCTCGCGGTGCTCTGCGTGCTGTGCGTGCGGCTGCCCGCGGATCCGTTGCTCGTGCCCGACGCACTGACCAGCGCCTGGATCGGCGCGGCCGGCGGCGCGGCATACACCGCGCTGTTTCTGTGCGGCTCCACCCTCGGCCGCGCCGGCGGCGGCGCCTTCCTGCTGCTGGCATTGGATTTCGCGTTGGGCGCCGGCACCGGCGTCGCTGCGGCAATCTGGCCGCGCGCCCACGTGCGCAACCTCCTAGGTGGTGCCGCTCCCCTTGAATTGCCGCAGTTTGCTTCAAGTGCGTTGTTGCTGGCCCTGTTCTTGCTCTTGGTGACTTTCGCCACCCAGCGGACGCCAAAGTAAGCCACGCGAGTGGCACGTGCGTCCGAAGTTGGCTAGGTTCCGGCGCCGTGCGAACCGTCGCCTACGCCTTTGAAAGCCTCGAAGTGCTCTCCGTCTTGCTTGAGGCCGGAGGCGACGAGCAAGAACTCGAGCTCTTGGGCGAGAGCAAGCTCAAGGACGGCGAGTGGGTCATGGTCACCTTCAACATCGGGGAGGACACCACCTCGGTGGCAGCATGCGTGGTGGATCGCGGCTATGGAATGCGCCTGGCCTTTAGCGAACGGGATTGGGCGCGGCTGTGGCAGTTCGCCAACTCAGATGGCCCCCCGTCGGCTCCACCCCCGAGCCTGCCAATGCCTGCGGTAGAGATTGCCGTGCCCAACGCGTCGAGCGTGCTCGTCGTGGACGACGACCCAGATTTGCAGGAAGTAGTAAAAGCGCTGCTGGCGGGCGCGGGTTTCGCTGCTCGTGCCGTTTCATCCGCGGAGGAAGCCTTCGACTCCCTACGCGAGGATCACGCAGACGTGGTCGTGCTGGATTGGAACCTTCCGGGGATGAGCGGCGTCGACTTTTGCCGGCGCATCCGAAAAGAGCCGCGCCTGGAGCGCCTCCCCATCTTGTTCTTGACAGCAAACTCATCCACACGCGACGTACTAACCGCGTTCAACGCCGGTGCCGACGATTACGTGAGTAAGCCGTTCCGTGCGCCGGAGCTGGCGGCACGGGTATTGAGCCTGCTCCGCCGCGCGCAACTCCCGCCGCCTTCAGTGCGCTAACGCTCGCCGGAAGGCCTGTGGCTCGCCACCCCGCGGGTCGCGGCCAGTGCGCTACTGCTGTTCGCGGAAGGCTTCAGCTGGACGAAGCTTCGATGCGTAGCGTGCGGGCCAAACCGTCGCGATGAGGCAAACCAGCACGGCAAATACTCCGACCATCACGAATTCATCGGGATTCACCTGCACCGGCAACTTGCTGATGAAATAGACCTTCGGATCTAAAGGAAAGCTGTACACGAGCAAACCCCGACAAAACAGGATGCCGAGCAGCAATCCCACGGCGGTGCCGACGACGCCGATGATCGCCCCCTGATACAGAAATGTACGCAAGAGCGCACTGTTGGTGGCGCCCATCGCCTTGAGCACGGCGATCTCCTTCTTCTTGTCGAGGACCACCATGATCAAGGTGGCAATCACGGTGAAGGCGGCGACGACGATGATCAGCGCCAGCACTAGGCTCATCAGGATCTGCTGGATGCGAAGGGCCGTGAACAGACCGTGGTTGAGTTCTTCCCAGTCCATCGTGTGATACACGCCGTCGCCCAGCTTCTCGTCGACAATCTTCGTAATCGCGCGCGCTTGATCGATATCCGAAACCTTCATCTCGATGCCGGTAACGCTATCCCCAGAGTCGCCGAAAGCCTGCGCCTCGAAGAGATCCGTATAGACGAGCTTCGAATCGTATTGATCGAAACCCGCATCAAACACCGCAATCACCCGGAACTGTTTGGCCACCGGAGCCCGGATCGCTCCCTTGGCATAGACGAAGCCGATGGTCGGGCTGGTCACCTGCACGCAGTCGCCAAGCTTCAGCTCCAGGTTGTCCTTCAACGTCTTGCCAATGATGATGCCAGGCAGCTTCTTGACCGCGTCGGCGCTCGCGCACGGGTCGGGGTCAACGTCCGGCGGCAAGAAGTCGTCTTCAGGCAACTCGCTGGTGTATCCGCCGTCGGGCACGATGCTGCCAACGGGGCCGTCCTCGACAAGATCCGTGGGTAGCTCCCCGGCGCCCGCGTCCGGCGGCGGCGCGCCCGCATCAAGGACGCCCGCTTCAAACGCACCCTTTTCGATCTCTTTGAACAGTGGCGCTTTGCCCGGGGATCCGCCGGGCGCTGGCTTCTTGGGTGACAGCGGTTCGTCCGGAAACTCATCGAGAATGGAACGACGCCGGCGCTCAGGTGGCTTAGCGTTCGCCTGGCGCAGCCCCTCCAAATCCCCTTCGACGATGTGGCGGGGCAGATCGAGGACTTGCGGCATCAACTTCGGATCAACGCCCTTCAGCAGAACACCTGTTGCCGTCTTGCCTCCATGAGTCACCATCATGGGATCGATCACGAACGGTGCGATGCCCTTGACCCCCGGGACCTCCCGCATCTTCTCCATGACTTCCCGGTATTCACGAAAGTCGCTCGAGTATTTGAGCACGAGCACGTGCGCATTGACGCCCAGCACCTTCTCGCGGAACTCGGCGCGAAACCCACCCGTGACACTGATGACCGTCGCCAGCGCCGCCACACCCAGCGCCACGCCAATGATCGCGAACACGGTGCCAACGGACACGAATCCGCTCTTCTTCGAGCGCATGTAGCGCAGGGCTAGCTCAAGGGGGAAACCCATGGGACCCGGGTGTAGCAGCCTTCCGAGATGGAAAGGTGGGTAATTGGCCTACAGCAGAGCCCCACCATGTATGCAACGATTTCACACCCGCCCTGACAACGAATGACCTCGCCGGGGGGATCTCGCTGCAGAAATCCCGCAATTTAGTGAATACCGAGCGGGCCCGTCCCTTGCTTCCATGCTGGCGGGTGCGTGTTGCCCGAACTCGACTAAACCCATGGCCAGTGCCCAGATCAAGTAACGTCACCACACGTAAAAACTGGTGGTGCGGAGCTAGCTTACGTAAATTTCTCTTCTCTCTAACCTGATGTCCGACGAGCGCGATAAGAGCGCGGCGCGCGCCGGGCCACCTGGCCCACCCCCACGACCCAAAGCGGCAGCTCCATCCTCGAGCAGCTCAGGGGAAGTGCCCGCGGTCACCGGCGGGGTCTCAAAGAACAGCGAGCTAAAACTGGTTACGGTGACGCCATCGATGTCGATGCCGGACACCGAGATCAGCCAGATCACCCAGGCCGACGGCACGCCGATGATGCCGAAGAAGGACCCGTACATCGGCTGCACCATCGACGGGCGCTACAAAGTGGAAAGCGTGCTCGGCGAGGGTGGCATGGGCGTCGTGTACCAGAGCCGCCACACCATCATCGGCAAGAAAGTCGCGATGAAGGTGCTCCGCTCCGACCTGGCGCGGGACAAGGAAGTCACCGAACGCTTCTTGAACGAAGCGAAGTCGGCGTCGGCCATCGGCAACGCGCACATCATCGACATCAGCGACTTCGGCCAGTTCCCGGACGGATCGACCTACTTCGTCATGGAGTATCTGGACGGACTGCCGCTCACCAGCATCGTCGAAGAAGGAAAGCCGGTTCCGGTTCCGCGGATCCTGGACATCGCCAGGCAGCTGGCTGAGGGCCTGCATGCGGCGCACGCTTCCGGCATCGTTCATCGCGACCTCAAGCCCGACAACATTTTCCTCGTGGAGCGCGGCAACACCAAGGACTTCGTCAAGATCTTGGATTTCGGCATCGCCAAGGTGTCGACCAGCGGTGAAGGCCGGCTGACACGAGCGGGCGCCGTATTCGGTACTCCGCACTATATGTCGCCGGAGCAGGCCGCCGGCGCGCCGGTCGATCACCGCGGCGACATCTACTCCTTCGGCGTCATTCTCTACGAGCTGGCCAGCGGCAAAGTCCCCTTCGATGCTGACAACTTCATGGGGATTCTGACCCAGCATATGTACAAGGCACCGGTCCCAATCCGCGCGCTGGTGCCGGCGCCCCAGGAGGTGCCTCCTGGCCTGGAAGCCATCGTCCTGAAGTGCCTCTCCAAACGCCCGGAACAGCGCTACCAGTCGATGCAAGAGCTGCTTGCAGACGTCGACAAGATGAAGTCGGGAGCGATTCCGGACGCCGTTCCAGAAATGATGGGCCGCTCCGGCGGCTTCAATGTGCCGGCGGATTATTTCAAGAAGGGTGCAGGTATGCCTGCACCTGTGCCGGCGTCTCCGCTCAGCGGCGGAATGCAGCGCACGCGCTGGCCCCTCTACGCAGGCATCGCCGGCGTGCTCACGGCGATGGTGATCGTCATCGCGATCTTCGCTGCCAGCGCCAAAAGCACCGCCGACACCGCGCCGAGCGCCGAGCCCAAAGCCACGCCCACTACCACGGCCGAGCCCAAAGCAGCTTCCCCTCCGCCCAGCACACCCACCGCACGCAAGGCCCAGGTGGTGGTCGCCGTCGAACCCTCTGACGCCCAGATCTTTCAAAACGGCGAGGAGAACGGTGCCAGCCCCCTGCTGTTGCAAGTGCCCGAAGGCGAGAGCATCAAACTCGAGATCAAACGTGCAGGCTACAAAGACCAAACCGTCGAGGTGGACGGCAGCAAGCAGAAACTGGTCGTAAAACTGGAGAAGGCGGCCGGCGCTGGCCGGCCCATTGCCCGCCCCGGCCCGCGTCCCGCGAGCCAAAGCCCCAAGCCCAAACCCAAACCCAAACCCAAACCCACCATCACGGATCCCGGCCTGGTCAATCCCTGGGGAGAGTAGCAAAACCTCGATGGGAGCCGCCTAGCGTGTCGATTCCGTGGGATCGATACGCTAGGTTCTTGCCGTGATCGACGTCAGTCTGCTCAGAAACGCCGTGCCCAAGGACGTGCGGGAACTGTGCGCAAGGCTGCGCGAGGCTGGGCACCGCTCCTGGATCGTCGGCGGTTGTGTGCGAGACCATCTCTTGTCCCAGATCCGGCACGGCGCTCCCCAGCCTGAAAACGACTGGGATGTTGCCACGGACGCACGCCCGGAGCGCGTGCAGCAGCTCTTCCGCAAGGTGATCCCCACAGGCCTGGAACACGGGACCGTGACCGTACTGATCAACGGCACCGGCTACGAAGTGACGACGCTACGCGGCGAAACCACCTACTCGGACGGGCGCCGTCCAGACGCTGTGTACTTTGTCGATGACATCGTCGCCGACTTGGCACGACGAGACTTCACCATCAACGCGATGGCGTACGACCCACTTGAAGACAACCTGATCGACCCGTTCTCAGGCGCTGCCGATCTGAAAGCCAATGTCCTGCGGGCCGTTGGAGAAGCGTCTGAGCGCTTCGCCGAGGACGGCCTGCGGGTGCTGCGTGCCGCTCGCTTCGTGGCCACCTTGGAGGTGGACATGGCGCCCGCAACCGCCGCCGCCATCGAACCGTCCTTGAGCAGCTACCGCAAGGTCAGTCCGGAACGCATCCGGGACGAGTGGATCAAAGCAATGAAAGCAGAGCGTCCGAGCCGCGCTTTCGAAATCATGCGCGAACATGGCCTGCTTTCGATTTCGGCCCCGGAACTGCTTGAGTCCGTCGGCTGCGCGCAGAATCGACACCACGCTTTTGACGTCTGGGGACACGCGATGGCCTGCTTGGACAACTGCCCTAGCCACCCGGTGCTGCGCATGTCTGGATTGCTGCACGACGTCGGTAAGCCCCGCTCCCGCGCGTTTAGCGACAAGACCCGAGACTATACGTTCTACGACCACGAACGCATTGGCGCAGAGATGACCGACCCAATGCTCAAACGACTGCGTTTCAGCAACGACGACCGTGCCCGCATCGTGCAGCTGATCCGCCACCACTTGATTTGCTACGACGCCTCCTGGTCAGACGCGGCGGTGCGCCGATGGGTCCGCCGCGTCACGCCTGACCTCTTAGGCGACCTCTACGAGCTGAATCGCGCGGACGTGCTGGGGAAGGGTCGCGACGCCACCGAAGACCTAGAGCGCCTTGAGGAGCTGAAAGCCCGCGTCGGAGCAGTTCAGAGCGCCGGCGCGGCGTTTGCGGTCAAAGACCTGGCCGTCAACGGACACGACTTGATGCAAATCGCAGGACGAGCCGCAGGGCCCTGGCTTGGTGCGACGCTCCGGGCCTTATTGGAAGAGGTGACCGAATTGCCGGAACTCAATCAGCGCGAGCCCTTGCTGCAGCGGGCCAAGGATATCCTCTCGACGCCCAGCGGGCCTTTGGACGGCAAGTGATGCGCCGGCTGCTGTGCGCACTACTTTTGCTGGCGCCGTCCGCTTGCGGAGACGGTGAGAGCGAAGCAAGGCTCGCTCCCTTGGAGATCCCAGAAGGCTGCCAGCCCATCGCAGCTGCGCACGACTGCCTACTGCCGTTTCCTTCAGACTTTTTCACAGTCCCCGCCGCGGACCTGCCCTCGGGGCGACGCGTCCGCGTCGAAGTCGCGGCGCAACCCGAAAACGCCAAGGGCGGACACATTGACTTCACGCAGTTCGTCGAGGCAGACGGGTTTTCGCCGGGAAGTCAGATCCTGGCGCTGTTCCCGGGGGGCGTGGATGGGTCGGCGCTTACCTTCCACACCGACGACGTGATGCAGACCCTGGAGCCCTCCTCCCCGACGCAAATCCTGGACGCGGAAACCGGGCAGCCCGTGCTGCACTTCGCCGAAGTGGATCCCCGCGGCGAGGATCCGACGCTCCGCGCGCTGGTCCTCCGTCCTTTGGTACGCCTCGAGGACGGCAAACGCTACATCGTTGCACTCTCTAATCTCACCGCGACAGACGGCACGCCCGTTCCTGTTCCTGAGGGCTTCCGGCGCATTGTCTCCCGGCGCAGCGCCGGCGATCCAGTCCTCGGGCCCCTGGCCGCGCGCTACGAGAAAGAGATCTTTCCGGTGCTTGCGAGCCGAGGGATCCCGCGTTCGCAGCTGACCCTCAGCTGGGACTTCACTGTGCGCAGCGAGCAGAATCTCACGGATTCCATGCTCGCGGTCCGAGACATGACCCTGGCCTACCTAGCCGCAAACAAGCCAACGTTCGAAGTCGTCGCGGTCAGCGACGACCCCAGCGACCACGTGGCCCGACGCATCGACGCGCGGGTCAGCGTTCCGTTGTTCCTCGAAGACAACGTGCCCCTCGCGAAACTGGCGCGCGACGCAGAGGGGCGGGTCAAGCAAAACGGCATGACCCAGGCGGAGTTCAGCGTATTCGTGCCCAAGAGCGTGGCCACGCGCCCAAGCGGGTCCGCCCCGGCGCGCTTGATGCAGTACGGCCACGGATTCTTTGGATCCGTCGAAGAAGTTGCCGACGTCCCATCGCAAATCGGGAACGAGAAGGGCTTCGTGGTCGTCGCCACCAATTGGATCGGCATGAGCACCGAGGACCGCTTCCGCGTAGTCGAGCAGATCGTGACCCAGCCCGGCGACTCGATGGTGTTCGTCCACCGAACGCACCAAGCGATGGCGAACGCCATGGTGCTCGCTGCGCTTTCGATGGGGGACCTGGCGACCGCGCCGGAGCTGCAGTTCCCGGCGGGCCCGGCCTATGACCCGACAGCCCTCTACTATTACGGCAACAGCATGGGGCACATCTTGGGCGGCACCTACTTGGCGCTTTCACCCCACATTGAACGCGGTGTACTCGGCGTCGGCGGGGCCAACCTCTCGCACATCATGTTTCGCGCACGCCCGCTGGCGGCTTTCATTCTCTTCGTCGGACAGGTTTTGAATGATGCGCTGGGCCAGCAGAAGTTCGCCGCCTTGGGGCAGCTTGGCTTTGATCCCGTCGATCCGCTGAGCTACGCGCCTCGGGTCTTGCAGAACACCCTAAGCGGGTCACCGGCAAGCCGCGAAGTGCTGCTGCAAATCGGTATGGGGGACTCTGAGGTCAACCCCCTGTCCGCACATCTCCACGCCCGCGCCCTGGGGATCCCCAGTCTGAAGCCAGCCCCGCGGGCCATTCCGGGGCTCGCAGAAGTCCCCGCACCGCACAACGGCTCTGCCATCGCGGAGTACGACTTCGGCATCGACCCCGTTCCTGGGTTGCTCGCGATTCCTCCCAGTGACTCGTCTGAGGCCCATGAGGGCGTGCGGCGCCTCGAGGCGACCAAAAAGCAGCTAGACGCTTTTCTGCGCCCTGGCGGAACGGCCATACACACTTGCAGCGGCGTGTGCGATCCCGAGTAGACGCGCAGCCCTGTGGCCGCGCGTCGATCAGCCGCTGGTCGCGGGTTTCGGAGCGCCGAAGATGCTCGCGGGGCGCTTCTTCTCTTTTTGCTGATCCGAACGCTTGTCGGACCAGCTGGGAATGAGGACCTTTTCCTTCGGCGGAAGCTCTCGGCCCTCCACGGAGGCTTTGATCTCGCTTGAATCCAAGGTTTCCCGCTCCAGCAAGGCTTCGGCGAGGCGATCGAGCTCCGCGCGGTGCTTCGTCACAACGTCGTGCGCAATCTGATACTGCTCGTCGAGGATGCGGCGCATCTCTTCGTCAATCGCCTGTGCGGTGGCCTGGGAGTAGTCGTCACGGCGGGACGCGAACTCGCGACCCAGGAACACACTCTCCTCGTTCTCGCCATAGGCTACCGGACCGAGTTTGTCCGTCATGCCGAGTTCACAGACCATGGAGCGAGCGAGGCGCGTCGCTCGCTTGATATCATCTTGAGCGCCGGTCGTGATTTCGCCAAATACAACTTCTTCGGCAACGCGCCCGCCCAGAGCCATGGCAATGCGCGCCAAGGTTTGGCCACGGGTCATCAGGTGACGGTCCTCTACGGGTAGGAACTGAGTCACGCCCAATGCCGAGCCACGCGGAATGATGGACACCTTGTGCACCGGGTCGTTGCCCTCCACCATCATGCCAACCAGGGTATGCCCGGATTCGTGCCAGGCGGCGGTGCGGCGCTCTTGCTCGCTCATCACCAAGCTGCGGCGTTCGGTGCCCATCAGGACTTTGTCCTTCGCAAGCTCGAAGTCGACCATGGCAACGGCGTCCTTGTCCTGGCGAGCCGCGAGCAGCGCCGCTTCGTTGACGAGATTCTCCAAATCCGCTCCGACGAATCCCGGCGTGCCAGCGGCCAGAATGCCGAGTTCGACGTCATTGGAGAGCGGCACTTTCTTGGTGTGCACGCCAAGAATGCCCTCGCGGCCTCGCACATCCGGACGAGGAACGATGATGCGGCGATCGAAGCGACCAGGGCGCAGAATGGCCGGGTCCAGCACGTCGGGGCGGTTGGTGGCGGCGATGATGATCACGCCCTCGTTGGACTCGAATCCGTCCATTTCCACGAGCAACTGGTTCAAGGTCTGCTCGCGTTCGTCGTGACCGCCCCCCAGCCCGGCGCCGCGATGGCGTCCGACCGCGTCAATCTCGTCGATGAAGATGATGCAGGGAGCGTGCTTCTTGCCCTGTTCGAAGAGGTCCCGCACCCGGCTGGCGCCGACGCCGACGAACATCTCCACGAAGTCTGAGCCGGAGATACTGAAGAACGGCACGCCGGCTTCCCCGGCGATAGCTCGGGCGAGAAGAGTTTTGCCGGTGCCGGGCGGCCCCATCATCAGGACCCCCTTAGGAATGCGACCGCCGAGCTTTTGAAACTTCTTCGGATCCTTGAGAAACGCGATGATCTCTTCTACTTCGTCCTTGGCTTCGTCGATGCCCGCAACATCGGCGAAGGTGATCTTATTCTGCGCTTCGTTCAACAGGCGCGCTCGGCTCTTGCCGAAGCTCATCGCTTTGCCACCGCCAGCCTGCAGCTGGCGCATGAACAGATAGAACAGCACCAGCAGGAACAGCATCGGCAGCAGGATCGTCAGCGTCGTCGAGAGGAATGGATTCGTCTCGTCCTTCTGGAAACTGACCTTCACGTTGTTCTTCAGCAGTTCGGTAACGACCTCGTCGCTCTCTGGCCCGATGCTGATGCCGCGCTCTGGCGTGCCCTTGCTCGCTGGGTTCTTGATCTGGAACGTGTACTCGCGCTCCTTGATTTCGACAGCGTCGACGTGGCGCTGTTCGCGTGGCGCCTGCACAAGTCCCATGAACTCGCTGAAGGGCATGGGCTGGCGCTGAGGACCATCCGGGCTGAGGAATTGCCAGATGGCCAGAAACGCGACGATGAGAACGACCCAGAGCAAAAGGGTCTTGTGGGGCTGCTTCACGAACTACCTCGAAGAAAACCTGAAAGGGCGCAGGCGGGGCTATTGATCATGCCATCCGAGAGGGGCGGCGTCGATTAGGGCGCTTGGAAAAGACGATCCTAGATACAGGCTTAATCACTTTTCGCCTGCTTGGCAGCCCCCAAGGCCGGCTCGACCACGATTCCGCCGGATCCGAGGCGGGCCACGCGGCCGCCAGGGAGCGCGACCCGGGCTTTTCGCGACCGCCGCATCAACAATTGGCCGAGGGCGTTGCGCTGGGCGCGGGATAAATTCAAGGGGATCCCCGCTTCGTCCAGGATCTCTGGGAGCGGGTCTGCAGCGGCCGAATCCGCCAGTGCGTTCAGGTGTTCCACGATGCCCGGGGACAGAGAGGTCAAGAAAGGCATCAGCTCGTGCCGCACTCGCACGCGCAAGAACCGCTTGTCCAGATTGCTCGGGTCCTCCGCAAACGCCACCCGGTGGCGCTTTAGGTGCGCCAGGATGTCGCTCTTTCGACTGCGAATCATCGGGCGCAAACGCAAGCCACTGCGAGCGGGAAGCACCGCCAGGGCGCCAGCGCTGGTCCCGCGCAAGAGTCGCAAGAGCACGGTCTCCGCGCGATCGTCTGCATGGTGCGCCGTCACGACGTGGCTAGCTCCACAGTCCTTGGCCGCGGCTTCAAGGTCCGCGTAACGCGCGGCCCGGGCGCGCGCCATCAAGTTTCCCCCTGCGTCGACCCGCAAGACCCCCACCGAAAACGGCACCTCGAGTTCCGCGGCAAGGGCACGTACGAGCTCGCGCTCGCCTTCCGCCTCCGGGCGCAGCCCGTGGTCGACGCAGCGCACGCTCAGCTCGAAGCCGAGGCGCTCGCGCAGCATGCCCATGGCGTGGAGCAGCGCCTGGGAATCAGGCCCCCCGGACGCCGCGATCAATAGCCGCGTACCGGACGCCAAGCCACACTCGCCCCTCAGAGAGCGCTTCAACAGCGTCAGCAGAGTCGGCGGATGCGAGCGTGTCATGGCAACCCTGCGATAGCGCAGCGGACGCCTCGCGCAAAACCCCGCCGCTGCTCTGCTTCAGGCCAGCTCGAACTCCTTGCAAAACACCACGACCTCGCTCTTTTCGAGGTCCCGCCGCCGGTGATCTTCCGTGGGGTACTCGTGAGCGCAGCGCTCCCGCTCCAGCTCGAAGTGAGCACAATCTTCGCAGCAGAAACGCAGCGCATAACGTTTCGCTTGGGCGCGAAACGTCGCGTCGACCTTGGACTGCACCTAGGCCTGACTCAGTGGACGCACAGGCCTCACTTCGCGCATTTCAGCAGCGCCCAGCCGCCCATCACGTCGCCGGAAGCGAATTGAGACTTGTTCACCCACACCACCGCAACGCGACTGCGGGCGGCAGCGATGGCGACGCGATCACCATCGAAGCCTTCGAGGATGCCGCCTCCCAGGTCCGAAGCCAAGGCGACGGAATCCGCGGCGGAACTGGAAAGCGTTCCCATGGCGCCGCTAATGCGGTGCACAGACATGCCTTGGCCAGTTGCAGTGACAATCAAGAGATTGTCCCGCAGGGTTGTCATGGCGGCACTCTTGAGGACGCCACTGCCCACGGTTCCAGAAGCGTGTTCGGAAACCGTCGAGCCGGCGAGCTGGGCAGCTTTCCAAGTAGCTCCCGATGCAGTCGGGACCAGCGCGGCAGCCTTGTCGTCCCAAGCCGTGGCGGCAGCCCAATTTGCATCCGGTAGAAACACGTCGCCCTTTGCATCGAGGGTGTCCGAAGTATTGGGCCCCACGCGAATGACCACCTGAGACGGCGTGCCGCCGTCGCCGCCGCCAGTGCCGGGAATCGACCCGACGAAGGCGCGCACCTGGCTGCTGGTCACGACGTGCGCGAAGGGAATGTTGTCCGCGCCGAGAGGGTTCTGCACCGGCACGTTCTTGAACTTGGGCCCTTGGGCAGCGCCCGGTGGGGCCGACAAGACGACGCGCTGGATATCGCCGGTCGTCGGCCCTTGCTCGATGCGATAGACGAGCTCGAAATCCGAGGGCGCCGCTCCCTGGGCGGCAGCTCCCGTCGGCGACACCATGGTGAATTTCTGGAACGCCACATTGCGGGGGCCCGAGGGGGCCGCGTGCAGCTCTCCCTTTTCGTCGAAGGGCATCAACAGCACGCCGCCACCGTCGCCACAATTCGGCAGGCTGGCCGCCGCAAGGCCGGCGCCGTTCGCGAATGCAATGCCGAGCCCGTCCGACGAGGCGCCCCCGCTACAGGTCAGCTTGTTCGCAGCCAAATCCACGGCGGCACGAACCGACGGCGCACCACAGTCCGAAAGCCCAATCAGTCGCACTTGCCCGGTGTCACCGCCAGAGCTCATGTCGCGGACCGCCACAACGAAACCTTCTGGTGTCGCCACGATGCCAGGGCCGCTGATGATCGCCGAAGAGTCCGCAGGCGCCGGCAGTGGGCCCGAAGCCGCGACAGTCAAGGGGCAGTCCGCCACGTCGGCGTCGTCGATCACGCACTCGCCAGACTTCACGCACGAGCCCTTTTCGCAGATCTTTGGCGACTCGCAGCCCGGCCCGTTCAGAAGATTGCACGCGCAGGTGGGAGCACCTTCTGCCGTCTGAGCGGACCAATCGCACACTGCGATACGCACCTCCCGCACATCCTCGAGATTTGCAGCCGTGCACCCGAAGCCAACGACGCCGCAGCTGTCGTTACGCACGAGCGCCGCGAAGCCGTACTTCACTTTGTCTAGGTCGCCGACGTCCGGCAGCTTCGAATCGATGGGTACAACCTTTCGGTACACCGCACCGTCGGTGCGACCGGCTTTGAGGTCTTCATCAGCTGGGCAGCCGTTTCGGAATACGACGAACTCGGTGTACGAGCCGCTTTCCCGAAACGCCGTATTGTTGATCTCCACGCATGGATCGCGCAGCCCGATCTTCACCCCAGGCTTCTCTGCGCACGAGGGAAAGCAAACGCCCACCACCAGGAGCGCTAGACAAACGGACGCGACCTTCCTCATGGGTCCATATTCACGCGGCGAGCGGTCGTAACGCCAGGCTGGATCGTCACTCCTATGGATTTCGTGACGGAGCCCTTCTTCAACACCACGCCATGGCTCCCTGCCGACAGCGGACGGCGGACTACGGGAGAGGGACCGAGGTTGCGGCCGCCCGCGATGACGTTGTCACAGGCTGGCGCGCACATGATCGTCAAAAACCCCGGCTCTTTGCTGGTCGCAGCCGGCGCGGGGGCGGCGGGGGATGGGACCGCCTTGTAGCCGCCATAGGTTGGTTTGGGGGCACCACCGGCGGCTGGTTTGGGCTTCGGGGGCTCTTGGGGCAGCGTGGTCGGGTCCACGGCGGTCGCCACTGGAACTCCGGTTGGCGCCGCAGCAGTGGCCACAGGCGCCGTCGGAGCCGGGGGTGGGGCCGACGTGGCGGCCGGCTGGGGCGGAGCCGCAGTGATCTGAGCGGTGGGCGCGGCCTGCGGGGTCGGTTTCTCCGTCAGCTTCAGCACCACCAGCGCCGTGAGGGTCAGCGCAATCAGAGTCGTTGCCGCCGCGATCACGGCAATGAGTACAGACGACTTGCCCTCGCGTTGCTGCGTCTGCGTCGGATACGGCCCGCTGGGCACCGCGTATTGCATCGGGGCGGCGGACGCGGCGGGCCCAGACTGTGGCGCCATCATGTGCGCCTGGGGCGGCATGGTCTCGCTCGCCATCAGCATCGGCGCGACCACGACAGCGTCGTCGGGCTGCGGCGCGGCAGGGCGATACGGCTTTGGTGGCTCGTGAACCGTACTGATGGTCTGGTTCTCTTCCATTTCGGACGGAGGAGCCATCACGCACGTCACGGCGTCTTCATCTTCGTCCGCGTAGTCGTGCATCTCGAATCCGCCCTGAGACGCGGAAGGCGAAGACGACGCGGCCGGACTGGAGCCATAGCGGGGCAATGCGGTGCTCGGAGTCGGCGGCGGGGGACCGAGCCCCAGGGACGTAGATTTGCGCGGATCGCGAACCGCGTCGGGCACGAAGGGCATGCCCGTCACTCGGGTCTTCGCCAGCTCGTCGTCTTCGTCGGGATCCAAGATGTCCGAGCTATCCGTATTGGTTGCGGTGCCGTAGCTTGGCAGCGGACGTTCCCCTGGGCTCGAACCGAGCGGGCGGCTGCGATCCCACTGAGGAGCGGCGGCAGGAGGTCGATTGGACATGGCTAGCGTCTGGGGTTTGTTGTTTGGTGCGGATGCTGCCGGTCTGGGTGGAGCGCCCGCTGTCGGGGCACCAGCCGCGGGCCGAGGCGGTTGTCGCGGAACTTCTTTCACGTCCGAACGGAAGGAAAGCAGGCTCACCTCATCGTCCTCAGGGATTGCTCCGGCGTTACCCTCCAACTGGTCCAGTGAAATGGTTTGCGTTACCTCGGCAGCCCATTGCAGATGGGCTTCACGCCTCTGGTACCGATCACTTAGCACGTGCTTCACGTAGGCGCCGATTTCTTCGGGGCCAACGAACGCTCCAGCACGCATCAGGTACTGCTGCAGCGCTCGGGAGACGTCGCGTGCCGACTGGAACCGACGCTCGGCGTCCTTGGCCAGAGCCCGCATCACCACGGATTCGAGTTCCACCGGATAGTTCTGAACGATGGTGGACGGGGGTGGGACAACGCAGGCTTGCACGCGCTCTAGAGTTTCAAGATCGCTGTCCATGCGGAACAGTCGTCGCCCGGTCGTCAATTCCCAAAGCACGACCCCAAGGGCGAAGATGTCCGTCCTGCGGTCGATGGCCCCCCCGCGCACTTGCTCCGGGCTCATGTACGCGAGCTTGCCCTTCAACGTGCCGGCGCGCGTATTGGACAGCCGCCCCGTAACCTTGGCGATACCGAAATCCACGACCTTGACGGAGCCGTCGTAGGTGAGAAACAGGTTGTGCGGTGTGACGTCCCGATGCACGAGATTCAGTAAGTTGCCGTCTTTGTCGCGCAGCTCGTGGGCGGCGTGTAGTCCTTCTGCGGAGTCTGCGACCATCTTGGCCGCTACTTGCGGTCCCATCAGCGGCGCGCCGGACTCTTCGACAGCGCGCATGACCTCGCGCAGCGGTTCGCCGTGCAGGTACTCCATCGCGATCCAGTAGGTGTCGCGGTGTTTGCCGAGGTCAAACACCTGCGCCACATTTGGATGGGAAATGCGCGCTGCAATGCGCGCCTCGTCCAAGAACATCCTGATGAAGGTTTCGTCTTCAGCGAGATGCTTGTGGATGCGCTTGATCGCTACCCACTTTTGGAACCCACCCGGACCGTCGGCACGCGCCAGGTGCACGCTGGCCATGCCGCCAACACCGATTTCGTCAACGATGCGGTAGCGCCCGAGGAAATAGGTGCCGCCACCAGGAAGTGACGGCTCGGATCCCTCCGCCAGGGCGCGCTCGCGGTCACCCGAACCAGCGCCACCTGGGGCTGGACGTGGCGGACCACCGGGAGCAGCGTCGTTTGCCATCTAGTTCCAGGTGGGCGAACCCACATTCACCTCGTCGGGTGGCCGGGTCGCTGCATAGAGAATGACACCGCCCACCAACACTGCGCCGCCGACAATCCAGGGCAGCGGCCCGTCCAACGAGAAAAAGTTGGACTTCTCTTCCTTCTTCTTGGGTTTTTCGCCCATCGGTTCGTCGGAGATGTCCGACATCTCCCGAACGCCCTCGACTTTGATCTTCGTCTCTGCGGTCGTCCACGAGTTGTTCTGGCCGTCCACCGCCGCCGCTTTGATCTTCAGTCGCGCGCCACGAATTGCCACGCGTTTCGGAAACTCGAAGGTAACCTTCGGCTCTGACGGTGCCTTTCGACGCCAGCGCTTCCCAGTCACAGGGTCCTCGATCGTGACGGCAATTTCGGCAACGAGTACGGCAAAGCCCTCAGGGATGGTCGTCTCTATTTTGAAACCCTTCTGCGCCGGCACCGTCTCTGGAGCGGCGATGGTGATCTCGAGCTTCGCACCGTCTAGCTGTCCGGCTTCGGCCTGGGCTTTCGTATAGAGCTTCTTCGCGATCGGTCCGCTATCGGCAGGCAACTCGAAGCCCGGATCGATGGAGGACGCGACACGGAACGCACTCAGCGCTCCGTTCTTGTCGCCCACTGCGGCTTTGACGGTGCCGATGCGCGAGTACGCGATCACGACCTCATTCGGCTCGAGTCCACCCTCCGCGAGGGCGTCCTGGTACAGCTTCATCGCCTTCTCGAGTTCGGCGGTGTGCCAAGCAGCATCCGCCTGGCCGAATGCTTTCGGGGTCGCGTGTGCAGGAGCTGCGATGGTGAGCACCGCCCACATCACCGCCGCGAGTACGTTCAGCCCAACTGTACGGGAAACCATGAAAATCCTTTAGGAAGCGTAGCGGCGCGGCCCTCTTGAATCAACCCAAGCGGCGAGGGTCGAATAGGCGTGTTTGTGGGACAAGGTGTGTACTGCCGAGTGGTTTCTCATGGAAATGGCTGCGCGGGCTGCCCTCTTTCGAAGAAGAACCGAAACCAGCCGGTGACGGTGCTCATCCGTTCGGGGTCGATGCTGCCGTCGGAAAGGGTGTGCCGGGGGTCCGCGAAGCTGGCTTCGAACTTCGCTTCAGTAAGTCGGTCGTCCGCACTGTCTTCGTTCAGGTCGCCGCTGAACAGCGCATCGAAGGTGATCGTCCCGTCCACAGCGTACAGCGTTCCGTTCTGCGCGTGACAAGTGTCATGTAGATAAAGCGAGAGACTCACGATGGGGGGGTCTCCGTCGAAGGTCACCGGTGCCCCTACGGGCTTCACGCCGGGAGGCAACCCGACCCTCACGTTCTGCCCCAAGCGGGAAGAGCGAATACCCGAGACGTCGTTGACCAACACGATGAGACCGTCGGAAACTTC
Organism: uncultured Myxococcales bacterium; assembly: GCA_937872925.1. Taxonomy (GTDB): domain Bacteria; phylum Myxococcota_A; class Polyangia; order Polyangiales; family Polyangiaceae; genus JACKEA01. The sequence goes on from CALMUT010000080.1 coordinate 88,820, forward strand.
CTCGATGTTGTCGCCGCGCTGGATCCGCATGCTTAGGGTATTGCGATACGGGTTGGCCCCGAAGAACGTGGGATCTAAACTAAAGGGACCGTTCCAACAGTCTTCGATGTAGAGCCGGTCACTCTGGACTTCGCCGTCCCCTTCGCTCGTCGAACAGCCGAGGGCACCAAGAGCAAGCAGCAATATCAAGCGTTTCACAACGTCGCCTCAAGGGGTTCGTGTGTCACCTGGCGCAAGCTGGTGCCCGTGATCAATCCGCCGCCCAACACGCGGTCGCCGTCGTAGAACACCGCATACTGCCCGGGCGCGACCACATCCACAGGGTGCTGCAGCACCACTTCAGCGCTGCCCGACCCGGAGAACTCGACGGTGGCCGGCACCGGTGCCTGCCGATAGCGGGTGACCACTTGGCAGCGACGGGCGGTGGTGGCGTCCACATGCAGCGCCACTTCGCTCAGGGCCAAGGCGTCCATCCGCGCGTCCGCGCGGGTACCGAGTTGCACACTGCCGCTGCTCGCGTCGACTTGCACCACGAATGCGCGGTAGCCCAAGGCAACGCCCAAGTTTTTGCGCTGACCCGGCGTGAAACGGTGCACGCCATCGTGCTGCCCAACGACAGCGCCCGTAGCATCGACCACGGGGCCGGGACGAAGACGGTCCCCCGCGCGCGCATCCACGAAGGCATCGTAGCGACCCGTCGGCACGAAACAGAGTTCCTGGCTCTCGCCCTTGGTGGCACCCGGCAGGCCCAGGCGCTCTGCTTCGGCGCGCACCTGCGTCTTAGTCAAGTCCCCCAGGGGAAATCGCAGCCGACGCAACGTGTCTGGCCCCAGCATGTGGAGGAAGTAGCTCTGATCTTTGTCCGTGTCGCGCCCGCGCAACAGATGGGGTTCGGGACCGGCGACGCGAGCGTAGTGCCCCGTGGCGACCGCATCCGCACCGAGGGTGTCGGCGAGATGAAGGAGCTCCCGGACTTTCACGCCACGGTTGCAACGCACGCACGGGCTCGGGGTCGTGCCACTGAGATATGCATCCACGAAGGGATCGACTACTTCCTTCCGGAACAACTCGCGGCGGTCGAAGGCGTAGTGGGGAATGCCAAGATAGTCGGCCACGCGCCGGGCGTCGTGCACGTCTTCAGGTGCACAACAGCGCCCTTTGACACTGCCGTCGTCTGGGTAGTCCCAGAGGTGCAGCGTCACACCCACCACCTCCGCGCCGGACGCGTGCAGCACAGCCGCAGCCAGAGTCGAATCGACCCCGCCGCTCATGGCGACAATCACGCGCTCTCGAGCCACGGCCCGAGAATAGCGCGCCCGGGCGCCTGACCCCACAAACTGTCCTTGTTCCAGGGGAAAACGCCGAAACGGGCCCTCAGCCTTGGTTCTGCAAGGTGGTCCTCACTGCTGCGCCAACCCGGTCGACCACCTTGGAACAGAGCTCGACGGCTTCGGTGTAGCGGTAGATCCCAGCCTGCAAAGCGATCAACTCGCCTGCGTCCGCGGTGCGCGGGCCCCGAATCGCGTGTTCGACGAGGCGCTCCCCGCGATCGACTTCGCGCCCCAGGCGGCCAAGTACTTCGCGAAAGGGCTCACTTGCCTCAGTTTTGCCCGGCGCTTTTGCCTCAGCGGCAGGGGAGCGGGCGGCGCGGTGGACGAGTTCGGACTCGGAACGCGGTGCGATAGGTGACGACATGCCAGCCCTTTCGGCCGCCGCGTGGATGAGTTGCGGAAAAGATCCGTCTAGCCGGCCATGCCGCGCAGTCGTTTGGCTAGGCGCGCCATGGCACGCGTGTGTAGCCGGCTGGCCCAGGACTTCGACAGGCCGAGTTCCTCGGCCACATGGTCAAAACGTTCCCCTTCGAGGTAGTGGCGGCGCACCAGCTCCGCCTCTTGCTCGGGCAAATCCACGATGGCGTCCCGCACCACCTGCAACAGTTGCGCGCGTCCCACGGCGTCTTCGGGGTTGTCGTCTCGCGCGACCCCAACCTGTTCCCCGTCTTCGCCCCATGCCGTACGTGCGACCAGTCCGACCGCCATGGCCGTGGCCATACCGCCAAGGTGCTCCCCCAGCTGGCGCGCGGCTTCTTCCCGGGTTTCCGCGCGTTGCTTCTGGGCGAAGGCGTCCTCGGCAGCTCCTTCGGAGAAACGCGTGGCAGCCTGATAGGCCGTCAACCGTTCGTGCACGCGGCGCGGCAGATGCGAGAGGGCCCGAACGCCGTCTATGACTGCACCGCGTACGCGAAAGTTTGCGTACGCACGAAACGGAACTCCACGATCTGCATCAAACCGGCGCGCGGCTTCCAACAGCCCTTCTCGGCCGTAGCTGATGAGGTCATCCAACTCGATGCTTCGGCCAAGAGTACGACCGACCTGCCGAGCGATGATCTCGACCAAATCGAGGTTGCCGTCGAAGCGTTCGAGCACCTCAGGCGGATCGCCTTGAGCCACGAAAACGACCTTACCCGCTAAGCGGCCGCTCGTCATGCCCGTTCCAACGCCGAAAGCTCGCGCCACGGGATGCGCAACATCCCAGCCCGTGGCATAGTCCCAGCGTGACGCGTTGGGCACGATTCGCAGCGCTCTACGCTTTTTTGGGCGTGATCGCCTCGGTCGTCGCCGCGGTTTGGCGGACCGGACCGGCCTGGGTGCATCCCGAGCCCTGGCTCTCGCTGACCACGGCGTCTAGCCACTCGTACAGCCTCGCCCTCGGCCTGGCCGTTGGGGGATTGGTCGTGATGATGACCCGGGTGTTCGTTACGCGCTTCCTGTGGGCTCGGAGACTGCACTCCGAACTCCGCCCGCTCGCGAGCGGGCTGAGCAGCGTCGGAATTGTCGCCTTGGCGCTCCTGTCCGCCCTGGGTGAAGAGCTGCTCTTCCGCGGACTGCTCGCACCCTGGCTCGGACTCGTGCCCCAGGCGCTGCTGTTTGGGCTCGCGCACCAGATCCGCGGACCAAGCCGCTGGGTCTGGATCGCATGGGCCAGCCTCATTGGGCTGGCTTTGGGAGCCATCTTCCAGTTGAGCGGTTCGCTGCTGGGTCCCATTGCGGCGCACGCCCTGATCAATGGCCTCAATCTGGCGTATCTGAAAGCACACGACCCCGAGCCGCGGCCCCGCGCGCTCGGCGGGTTGCTCGGACAGCGCAGCTAAACGCCACGAAATTATCGCTGAACACCCGAGCGGGATGCGCGTGGGAGCTTCAGTGCGTTACCAAGCGGCCTTTCTGATACGCTGGCACTCCCTCCGCAAAAGACATGGTCTCATCGAACCAAGCCCCCATGGACGACCGAGCCAGAGTACTCGTCGTCGACGACGAAAAGTTCATCCGTGACATCCTTGCGGACTTTTTGGGCATGGAGGGCTACGTCGTGCGCACCGCCGAAGACGGCGCAAGCGCCATCGGTGAGCTCGACCGGGCACGTTACGACTTGATCATCAGCGACTTGAAGATGCCGCGGATGGGTGGGTTGGAGCTGTTGCAAGAAGTATCCAAGGCCCACCCCGACACCGTCACCGTGATCATGACGGGGTTTGGGACCGTCGAAACCGCCATCGATGCGATGAAACGCGGTGCCTACGACTACATCCTCAAGCCTTTCAAGGTGGAAGAGATCATCCACATCGTGCAGCGGGGTCTCGAAAAGCGCCGCCTGGCCGCCGAGAACCTGCGCCTGCGCGAAGCGCTGTCCCTGTACAAGGTCAGCGAGGCCATCGCCGCCAGTCTTTCGATGGAGGAGGTCGTAGACACTCTGATCGATAGCGCGCTGGCAGACGTTCGGGCGGATATCGTTTCTACCTACGTCGAGGACGGCGAGGGTGGATACAAGGAACGGCGCACGGAGCTTGCTGTGTCCGTTGGAGACGCAAGTCCCGGCGCACTCAGCGTTTCAGTCTTGCGAGAACGCCTCTCGAACGGCGACTCGATCGTGGAGCACGGCAGTCGAGCGGCGGAGTTTTTCTCCACGGCCCCCGGCGGCCAGCTTTCCAGTATCGCGGTGGTCCCGATGCGCATGCGCGAACGACTCCTGGGTTGGCTCGCGGTCGTATCCATCACGCCGAGCAAGCGCTTCGATGAGGGCCAGCGCAAACTGCTGAGCATCATTGCATCCCGGGCCGCAGCGGCAATCGAAAACGCGCGCTTGTACGAAGACCTCCAAGCGACCTTTCAGCAGACGATCCAGGGTCTGGCGCAGACCATCGACAAGATGGATCGCTATACGGCGGGACATTCGGAACGCGTTTCTCGCTATGCCGTCGCCCTGGCCCGCTGGCTCGGCCTCCAGCCCGATATGATTGAGATCGTGCGCCACGCTGCCCTGATGCACGACATCGGTAAGGTCGGCTGCGTCATGAACCTCAACAAACCCGGCAAACTGACCCAGGATGAGTACGAGATCTTCAAGAAGCACCCGGTCTACGGCCGAGAGATCCTCGATCCCATCAAGTTCTTGGAGCCGGTGATTCCTGGGGTCTATCTGCACCACGAGCGTTGGGACGGGCGCGGCTACCCGGTGGGCCTAAAAGGCAACGACATCCCGATCGTGGCTCGCATCATCTCCGTCGCGGACACCTACGATGCGATGACAAGCGATCGCGCCTACCGCCGAGCGTTGCCCCATGAGGTCACCATGAACGAGATCACCCGCTGCGCGGGCTCGCAGTTCGACCCGGATCTAGCGGGTTCGTTCGTGGAACGCATCGACGCCCTGCGCGACGAACTCCGGGATAGCGGACAACACGTCCCGGAGTGAAGCCGTTGCGACGCGAATTGACGGGGTTGTGGCTCGGTCGGCGTCCGTACACTCCCGTACACGAGTTGATGCAAACGCTGCAGTTGGCGCGGCAACAAGGTCGCATTGGCGACACGGTCCTGTTTCTTGAACACGAGCCCGTCATCACTTTGGGTAGAGGTGCCCAAGCGGAAAACGTACTCTTGCCCGAAGCGGCTCTCTCGAAACTCGGCGTGCAGGTTGTTGCCACCGGTCGCGGCGGTGATGTCACGTTGCACGCGCCCGGACAGCTTGTCTGCTATCCGATCGTAGACTTATCGCCCGACCGTCGCGATGTGCGCCGCTACGTCGGAGATCTACGCGAGACCATGCGCAAGTTGGCCGCAGACTACGACGTCTCCGGCGGGGAAGTGCCGGACCAGATCGGCCTGTGGGTGGACGCCGCCTGCCCCGAACAATGGCCCGGCGCCGATAACGCGAAGCGCCCGGTCAAGTTGGGGGCGATTGGTGTGCGCATCTCGCGTTGGGTGACCATGCACGGCTTCGCCTTCAACTGCCGAACGGACCTTTCTCTATTTGACTGGATCGTTCCCTGTGGGATCCGCGAATTTGGCGTGACCAGCTTGGAAGCGCTGGGCAGAAAGCCTGCTGCTTTGACTGCGCTCGCGGCTACGGCGCTGGGCTACCTGGGGGAGGCCCTCGATGCCGAAGTCGCGCCGCTTACGGATGCGGCAAGCTCGTCCCTAGCCGAGTTGCTCCCGGCTGTGCACTCCGGCGCTGAGGGTGTCTGACCCTTAGAAGCGAACAGGAAGCGATTTCCCCAGAGAGCGGGAGATTCGAGCACGCGCACATCCAGGCTCTGCCCACTGAGTACTCCGACCACCTGCTCCAACTTGCGTGGGAACAGGCCGCTGGCACGATACACACCTAGACGCACACACAGTCGCTCCCAGAGCTTGGCAAAGCGACGACGCGTTTCGAGTTGCCGGATCAGGATGCGTCCACCCGGACGAAGCGCAGAGGCCGCGCGCCGCAGCACCGCATCTTGCTCGGCAACGGGCAGATAGTGCAACACATCGAGCAACAAGATCGTATCCGCAGCTGGCCACTCGGAATCCAGAAGGTCAGCGAGTTCGAAGTCGTCGCGTTCCGAGCCTGCGCGTCTCGCCACGGCAAGGCGCCGCTCGTCCCAGTCCCTAGCGATGACGCGGTCTGCCGTACCAAGCTCGCTCAGCAAGATCCCGAACTGTCCCCGCCCACAGCCAGCGTCCAAGACGGTTCCAGCCTCTCCCAACTCGGCAAGCACGGAAGTCGCCGGATCGCTGTTCAGCTTGAGCCGCGCGTAGATGCGATCGCGCCGATGAGCCGACGAGTAGCGAGCCACCGCACGGGCGATGGCTCGCTCCAGTTGCTCGGCTTCGCCGCTGCGCTGGGGCAAGACCCGCAGAGTGATGGCAGCGCCGAGCGACGCCAAGGTTGTCGCGAGCAGCGCGGAGCCCACTGCCAGGTAGCCACCGACGTCAGCAACATCCAGATTGCGTGCCCGTTCCAGATCGAAGCCCGCCCATTTGCCGCTGAGTGCGAAGGCTCCGAGCTGCACCTCGGCGAAAACGAGGAACGGCGCGAACAGCGGATTGCTGACATTGGCGGCCAAATAGGCCGTCACCACATCCAAACGAGCCGGGATACAGACCAAGAGCACCAGCGGTAGGTGCAGCCCATACAGGGGCAAAGCCCCCACAAAGAGGCCGACGGCAACACTAGCTGCGGCGCGTCGCCGCGAAATCAGCCCGCCTCGGAGTTGGCGCCACAGCCGCCGAAGCCGGCCAGCGCCGCCCGGCGGCAGGGAACTGGGAACTGACGCGACCGTTCTAGCTGTCGGGAGTCTCGCCATCGGCGGGAGGCGCCTCGCTCTTGCGACGTTCCGCGATGCGAATGTATGTCTGCGCGCTCTTGTTATCCGGGTCTTGCTCCAGCACTGCCTCAAACTCGGCGCGGGCTACGTCGTTCTCACCGGCGGAAAGCAGGAGCACGCCCAGTAGCACTCGGGCCTGCACATACTTGGGGTTGACCCGTTTCGCTTCCTCGAACTGCTCGCGTGCGCGGACCAAGTCTCCACTGTCGCGATACAGGATCCCGAGCTTCGTGCGCAGATCGGCGAAGGTCGGACACAGCGTCGTAGCCTTTTCCAGTTCGCGGATGGCGTCGAGAGTCATGCCAAGATCTAGGTACGCCTGTCCAAGCTCCGCATGCATGTTCGCGATCTTGCCCTTGGCAAATGGATCTTGATGGCGCTCGTGTCCCTCGGAGCGATTGCGGATGCGCGCGTAGATCTGTCGCGCGGCGTCGTACTTGCCCAAGTCGTTGTAAGTGACCATTAAGTTGAGGGCCGCCTCGGTGTAGTTGGGGTTGAGCTCCACGGCTCGCTCGAAGTTTTCCTCGGCCTGGGCGAAGTCGCCGCGACTGTGCGTGATCACGCCCAGCATATGGTGCACGTCGGCGTATTGATCCGCTTTGTCGACCACTTGCCGCAGCAAATACTCGGCTTTGTCGTACTCTCGCTTTTGGTAATGCTCGCGCCCCAGCAAGAGTAGCTGCTTGAGGTGGTCGTCCATGGGTCGGCAGTCTTGTCGAAACCGCGCCAGGGGCCAAGCCCCCCGGCCCCGCAGCCAGCGATACGGGAACAGACCTTCAGGTCCCGGGCGCATGCCCTTGCTCCCGACCCCACCTGCTGCTACGCCGGGCCCGTGGCGTCCCGAGCCCATTCCGAGGGCGTGCGACACGTTGGGCGCATCGTCGACCCCCTCGCCCGCGACGACGGCGAGACCGAGCCCGTGCTCGAGCTCGACGATGTGGATGCGCGCGCGGCTTCCGGCGGGGAAAGTGGCGACGAATCCCCCGGAATCACGGCGGGAATCCCGGCGGAGAGGCCGGAGGGCGAGAGCGAGGCCCAAGGACCCCTGGACCCCGACATGCACCCGGTCAAAGCCCGCCTGCTGGCGAAAGCGCGCGCGAACCAGGGGGGTGAGCCGGAGCCGGAGTCCAGCAACTTCCCGGAAGCGGCGCCCGCGGCGGGTGGTTTCGACGAGTTTGCGAGCCCAAGCCCCCACCGAGCCCCATCCGCCCCCATCTCGCCTGCCGGGCGCTCCGCGTTCTCTCCGAATGTGATCGCGCTGCTAGGAACGTTGCTCGGGCTTGCGGCGGTCGCTTCGGTCATCGCGGTGGCGACGGCCCTCGACCCGCAGCCCGGCAAAGCCGTGCCCGTGGAGGATTCGACCGCCAGTGCGGCTGAGTCCGAGCCAAAGCAAGAGACCCCAGAACCGGAATCCGCGAAACCGAAACGAGTCAAGATCCCGGGCCCCTGGCGCATCGCTGACGCGAGCGGAGAAAGCGGCGTCCGCGTGATCAAGGGCACCATTGGCGTGAACCCCTTCCTACGCGCAATTCAGGACGCCGGGCTGGAAAAGAAGGAAGCCTATCGGGTGCTCACCGCGCTGAAAGACCTGCGGAACTTGGACCGCTGCGGCAAGTCTGACGAGTTCGTCGCCCTGGTCGAACGCAGCAGCAAGCGCGTCAAGGCCTTCGAGTACATCGTTAGCAAAGAAGAAGTGTATCAAGCGCGCGAAAGCGCGGACGCCCTGCTCGTAGGCAAGAAACTGGACCTCAAGGTCGAACGCATCCAGCGCTCCGCGGGATTCGCCATCGATGGGGACATCGACGCAGCCGCCGAACGCGCCGGGCTGGAGCGCGGGATAGCCAAGGTGCTGGCAACCGCCCTGGACGGCCACATGAGCCTCGAGGAACTCAAGAAGGGCGATCGCATCCGAGTCGTCGCTCAAGAAGTCGCGGTGCTGGGGGAGTTCTCACGCTACTCGGGCGTGGAAGCGGTCGAAGTCCTCAGCGGCAAAGAAAAGCCGCTGCGGATCTACTACTTCCGCGGCAGCGGCAATAAGGGCTACTTCGACGCCGCAGGGCGTTCCCCCTATGAGGGCGGCTGGCGAAAACCGGTCAAGGACGCGCCCGTCACCTCCAAGTTCAACCCCAAGCGCATGCATCCGGTCTTGAAGAAGGTCATGCCACATACTGGAACCGATTTCGGCGCGCCGGCGGGGACACCGGTTGGGTCCTCTTCCTATGGCACAGTCTCGTACGTCGGTTACGCCGGTGCCAGTGGCAACTTGGTCAAGGTCGAACACCCAAACGACATCGAGACGGGCTACGCACACCTTTCACGCTTCGCGGAAGGCCTCAAAGTCGGCGACAAGGTCAAACGACTGCAATTGGTCGGCTATGTCGGCTCGACCGGGCGCTCGACAGGGCCGCATCTACACTTCACGGCTAAGAAGAAGGGAGAGTTCTTCGATGCCGAGACACTGAACCTCGACGGAATGCGAGTGCTGCCGCCCGGCGAACGCGACGCTTTTGCCAAAGTGCGGGCCCGCTACGACGCCGCCCTCGACGCCATTGCCCTGCCCGCAGCGGTGGAGGAGCCCGTTGCCGCGGCACCGACCACCGACCCAAGCGAAGAAGGCGATCCGGACATCGACCTGGGCGCAGGCGGCGACGCACCGCCCGCAGCCAAAGCCGCGGCCAGTGCAGCGCCTGCGGCCGCTCCGAAGCCCGGGCCTCCGCCGCAGCCTGCCAAACCAGTGACAGGCGGCGGAGCCTCGGTCTATCTAACAGACAAAGACCTGATGCAGATGCAGTCGGGTTCCGACGACGGCGAAGTCGACGAATAGCTCTCAGGCGCTCCGCTGAAGTCGACTGGAAAGTGCCGCGCTTTCGCTGCTTGGTTTGGTGCGCGTGCGCAGAGTGAATACAAACGTACTGCCGTGCGGCGTCGCGTCCTCAACCCAGGTGCGCCCGCCGTGCGCCTCAGCGATGTGTTTGACGAGAGCCAGCCCGATGCCACTGCCGCGCACCTGCTTGTTGGACGTGCTCCGACCGCGCACGAAACGCTCGAAAATACGCTTTCGGTCCTCTGCGGGAATGCCCGTGCCTTCATCCGTGACACGGACTTGCACTGCTGAGTCGCCAAGAGTCACGGCCACCACAATCTTTCTCCCGTCGGGCGCGTACTTGAGCGCGTTGTCCACGAGATTGAAGACGGCGATCTCCACGGCACGCTCATCGAGCTCGACCTGCGGCAGATTAGCCTGCACGGAAAGCGAGAGCTCGACGTCCTCCCGCTGCGCCCGCACGCGGCACGCTTCGATGGCGCGCGTGACGACGTCTCCCGGGGACGTCAGGCTGAAGGAGTAGGCAGCTTTTCCGCGTTCCACCTTGGCAAAATCCAAGACATTTTCGATCAGGGCCGCGAGACGGTCACTTTCCGAAACGATGATTTCCAGATACTGGACGCGCTTTTCGTCGTTCTCTACGCGTCCGCTCTGCAACAGTTCGGCGAACATGCGCACTAGGGAGAGCGGCGTCTTGAGTTCGTGAGACACGTTGGCGACGAAGTCACTTTTGAGATTGGAGAGCTTGCGCTCCCGAGCCGCTGCGAACAGCACGACAGTCAACCCCGCCAATGCGACCACCCAACTGAGCCCGACCAGTGCCATTTCCAGACTGCGGCGCCGAGCCACAGCCGCGGTCAGCTCCTCCGCGGAGATCAAGGTCACGTTGACACGCCATTTGTACAACGTCGTTTCGAAACGCCGGCCAATGGTGAACCCGCCGCGACTCAGTGGTGGGCCAAAGACAATGCCGCCGTCAGCGTCCACCACATTCACACGACTGTGTTCGTCACGCTCTGAGTAGAGCGAAGGGAGCAGGTCGTGCACGATGCGCGGCACGTCGTGCCAGGCGACTAGCAAGTAGCGGCGCCCCTGGGACTCCCGCTGCCAATAGCTGAGCAAGTAGCTGTGGCTATCGTGACTCTTGTGCAGATGACGCAGCTGCGTGTGCGGCAGCCGTGAAAGCTCCAAATCGGGCAGGAGCACGTGGATGAATGTGCGCCGGAACGCTTCGGCCTCAGGGATGGGCGCACGGGAGCTGAAGGCGACGACCTCTTTCCCGGGCGACATCAGGTCGATCAACAGGACACCGCGCACCGTCGGCGTTTGGCGCGCCGCAATCGAAAGCCACGCGCGTCCGAATTCCACGCGCTCGTCGAGATCCACGAGCGAAAGCACTGTGTTGTCTTGCTCGATGATGCGCTTGTCGAGGCGATCGGCCTTTTCATTGGCCAAGGTCAGAGTCGCTTCCACAACGGACTGCTCCCGCAGCTTCTCCAGCTGAAAGCTATTGCGGAAGGTGACGACCATGAGCACCACGACCGCAACGAGGATCGCCGGCACCCACAGGAAGGGCAGTAACCGCTCGCGCGACGTGCGCTCCGTCATTTGTCAACCCTACACCGACCTGCGGCGCGCCGTCGCCTGGCTCGAGGCGTGCGGGCAGCCTCAGGTGTTGGGCAGGACCACGTCAGCATCCAGCACAATGGGGCGGGCTGCGAGGAACTCAGCGAATTGTGCACAGATGTACTCGAGCGCGTTGGCTTCACTCTCGGAGTACTTCCCTCCACCGTGCGGGTTCGCGATTTCGATGGCGCCGAGGTAGCGGCCGCCGATTTGCACCGAGCCGAACAGCGCGTCATGCGGCGCGACGCCAAGCTTCGTCCAGCGCTCTCCGAGGAACTTCTCGTCCTCCCCGGATGCGCTGACGGCACGCGTACGCCGCATCGCTGAGTTGAAGAAGGGGTCAACGTCTGGCGTGCGATGCAACAGCAGCGACTCCGCGCCTTTTCCGTAGGCGCGGACGATGACGAACTGCCGCGTGTTGATGTCGAAGACATGCACGATCGCGCCTTCACTCGGCAGCATGTTCTCCACCACGGAAAGCACAAACTCCACACCCGTCACCATGTCCGGGAGGAAGTGCATTTCGTGCATCGTCTCGAACAGCTCGCCGATCAGATCTTCGCTTGCGCGGCGTTTCCCTGGGGCGATCCGTCGGGAGGAAGGCGGAGGCTCCGAGGGTGCAGGGGTGGGCTTCTTCGCAGGCTCTGCCTTGGCTGCTGCTGCCTCGGGTCGAGGTGGAGCACTCGACGTGTCGGGCTGGTCAGTTTTTGCCTCGGCGCCCGGCGGCACGACTTTCTTGCCGTGCACCATCACCACCGCGTCACCGCGCCAGTCTCTCCAGGCTAAACTCGCGACAGGGGCGCGTTCCGGACGTTTCTCGAAGACGTGGTCGAATACGGCAAGCTGAACGAACTTGCGTTCACTGCGCGCGGCAATCTTGGACTGGATCTCTTTGAACCGAACCCAGATCAGGAGCTCGGCCTGAGCAGCGTCGGTCTCTTTCGCGACGGCGTATGCATACTCGCGATACAGGATCGGACTGTCCTGGGTGGGCTCCTCTTCGCGCTTGCGGATGACCTGAAAATCTGGCGCCCGGGCGGCCTCAAGACTGCGTTGGGTTGGATGCGAGCTCAGGCGCTGAGTTTCAGACTTCGTCGCCGCAGCGTCTTGCTTGGCGGGCGCCGCCTTGGCTGCGGGCTTCGGGTCTGGCTTGGCTTCGGCGGAGGCCGCGGGCTGCGCCGAAGGGAAAGAGCCGGCCGGAGCGCCCTCCGGCCGAGGTGGCATCGAGGCGGGAGCGTCGGATGGCGGCAACACCTTTGACGGTGAGTCTTTTTCCGTGGACGGAGCGCTGGCTTCCGAGAGCGCGGCAGTTGGCGGTTGCGAAGGGCCCGGCGCGGGAATGGACTCGACCCCCGTCACTTCGATCTGGGGTGCTTCGCTGGGGGGGCCAGCACTCGCGCGTGGCGGCGCCGCCACGGGCGCGGGCGCCACCGAAGCGGTCTTCACGCCAGGCGGCTCCGTCGCGTTCGCGGCTGCAGGCTCCGCCGGCTTTGCTGCCGACGGTTCCGCCGACTTCGCGGACACGGCCTGGGCTTGGGTCGCTGCGGGTGCGGCCGTCGGCGCAGCGGACACGGCCTCGGCTTTTGCCGCTGCGGGTGCGGCCGTCGGCGCGGGGGGCACGGCGTCGTCCGGTACGCGAATCGCTGGCTGGGAGGCCTTTGCGTCGGGCGGTGGCGCCTCGGATGGCATCCGCTCCGTGGAGGGCTCCACAGACGAAGGGGGTGCGGCTTGCGGATCCGTGGCCAACGGATCCTCGCGTAGCGGCGCAGGCGACGCGATGGGGCTCGTCTTGGGTGGCGGGACCACGGCCTGGGGTTCGATCAGATCTGCAGTCGCCGGAGCTTTTGCCACCATGTAGCGAAGCTTTTGGCTGGCATCCACCGCGCGATAGCCGTCGTCCAAGAGCTCGATGGAAAACTTCGACAGCGGCCCCGTGTCGCCACGCTTCTTGCGCACCTCTTGCAACGCCGCCTGCCATTGCTTGGCTTCCAAGCAATACTTGTCAGGCGGAGCTTGCTCTCCCATGCGGGAGACTTCGACGAACCAACGCATGCTTCGGAGAACGTTCCGCTCTATCTAGGGCTCAGGACCCCAAGGTCGGCCTAGTAGAGCGTTTCCGACGCCGACCCGCAAGCCCGTCGAGGCCCCCCCACCCGCGGCGGCTCGGAAAACCCCGAGTCGCTGGGATTTCCTGTCGCCGCGGGACAAAAAAGCACGCAAGAGCACCTTTCCGCTCGCCGGGCGGTCGTGACGCATCCCATTGCGCGGGCCAGCGTCTAGACTGGCGCCGTCGGTAGCGCCCGAAAGCGCTGTCCGTTTTGGTAGCTGCTGTGCCCGATCCTGACGTCTCGTCACAAAAACCCGCCCCCTCCTGGCTCGCACGGGGAGAGCGGGTGCTCTTCACTCTGCTTGCCGGAGCAGCAACCCTTTGGATGGCGACCTGGTTCTACGCGTCGCTCCAACACCAGACCGCGCTGACCGGCAGCCTGCCCTTGGCGCGACACGGAGAGTGGTCGGCGCCCCTCGACGATGTCTTCATCCACTTCGACTTTGCCCGCGCTACGGCTCGTGGCTATCCGTTCCAATGGTCCGAGGGCAACGGTTACTCGAGCGGGGGCACCAGCTTGCTCTACCCCTTCGTGCTCGCGTTCGGATACTGGATCGGGTACCGCGAGCTGACACTGATGGCTTGGGCAGCCATCGTCGCATGTGTGTGCACGTTTGCATTGCTGCTCACGGCTCGCCGCATGTTCCGCAACATGCCCGTTGCAACGAGCTACCTCGTGATCCCCGCCATCTTAGGGATCGGCGTTCTGAGCTGGTCGCTTTTCAGCGGGATGGAAGTGGCCCTGTTCCTCGCACTTTGGGGAGCCGCCCTAGTGGCGTGGGACGACCTCGTCACCGGAGCGCCGGACGACCGAGAGCGTCCGACGTTCTATGCAGGTGCCGTCGGATTCTGGGGCGCGCTGCTCGTGGCTACCCGCCCGGAGGCGGCATGCGTCGTTTTTGTATTTGCAGTCAGCGCAGCAATCGCGCTGGGCAAACGCCGTGGGTTCAAACGCGGTCTCGTGACCCTGGCTTTGTGTGCCGTGCCCGGTGCGCTGGTTGTGCTGGGGCAATCCCTGGCGAACTGGCTCATCACCGGGGACACGACAGCAGCGGGCGCCCTCGTCAAACTCGAGTTGCACCACCCGCATCTGAATCGCCAGCAAGTGATCGACGCTTGGTGGTTTCACGTGCGCTACCAGTTCATGCGCGTCGGCGACTATCACCTGTCGAGCGTGCCAGTCTTGGGCTTCTTGCCGTACGCCTTCGCGGTGTTGTCCATCGCGTTTCGACGCACGCGGCGCTACGGGATCATACTGGTCAGCAGCGCAGTGCTTTGGGTGTTGGTGGTGGCCCTCAACGGCCAAGTGCGCTGGCAAAACGAACGCTACACCATGCCAGCCCTGGCCTGGATCATGCTGGCCGCCGCGCTTGCCGTCGGCGCCGTGTTTTCGGGCAGCCCCGCGCTCGGGTCTCGGGGTCGCCGTCTGTTCTGGACCGGCACCTGCGTGACGGCCGTCGCGTGGGCGGCGTTCGGTTGGTTCCATCTGGAGCGTCTGCGCGACCAGGTTTGGTTTTTTGGGCGCGCCTCGCGCAACATCCGCGATCAGCACATTCGCACGGGACGCCTGTTGCAGGCCGTTCATCCACCGGTTTCGCGGGTGTTGGTTGGTGACGCCGGCGCAATCCCCTACATCTCGGATCTGCCTGCCCTAGATATCATCGGGCTGGGCAGCTTTCACAACATGCCTTTTGCACGCGCCACGCGACAGGGCGTCGGCGCGTCCATCGAACTCATCGAGCGGATCCCAGCCAAAGACCGGCCGGACGTGTTGGCGATCTATCCGTCCTGGTGGGGCACCTTCCCGCTGTGGTTCGGAGATGTTCTGGGCGAGGTCCCTGTAACGGGCAACGTGATTTGTGGAGGCGCGTCCAAGGTCATTTACCGACCGCGCTGGAAGCTGCTCGACGGCAGCGACGCCCCGTTCACAACCAACAAGGGCATGCGCGTGATGGACAGCGTGGACGTTGCCGACGTGGTTAGTGAAAAGAGCCACGGGTACGCAATAGCCGGCGCCGTGGGGTATGTCGAAATGAAGCTCCTGGCGCACGCCGAGGAGGATGAGAAAGACGTTTTCGATGCGGGCCGACTCGCTCCGCAAGGCGTGGCACAGAGCTTCGTCGTGCGTGGACTCGACCCCGCGCGCGGGTCGCGCTTGCTCTTCCGCACGGCGCCGACAAATGCCGCAACCCTTGGCGTTGAAGTCGACGGAGCCGAACAGCCTAACCTGGTCTTGAAACCGAGCGCCAAGTGGCAAGAGACAGCGCTCGAGCTGCCGGCGTCCGCAGTGCGATCCGAAATGAGCGTGCGCGTGACCAGCAAGCAGGGCGAGCACGTGCTCTTCCACGTATTCGCGTTGCAGCCTGCCCCATGAAAAGCCGGCAGGTTCGAACTGCGGGGCACGCGCCGTGAATCCGGGACTGTCCAGCCTGGGTGCGCCCCCAGATGCCATGGCGTGGGCGGCGCTCTTGCTTGCGCTATTGGCCGGTGCCTTCGCGCTTTGCCCCGAGCGAACCCGCGCCAAGTTCGCGCTCTGGATCACCAAGCGCCCAGGGCGCACCGGACTGGGTCTCGCCTGCGCGGCGCTGGCGCTGTCTGCGCTCTGGACGCAGTTCTACCTGCGCGGTGGCCCTCGCATCATCGATGCCACCAGCTACCTGCTGCAGGCCAAGGGCATCGCGTCGGGTCAGTTCGTGTGGCAGCCGCCGGGAGAAATCGCGTCACACGCGGGACGCTTCTTGGTCAGCCCTGCAGAGGCGGCCGTGCTCGGTGTGATTTTTCCGCCGGGCTACCCGGCCTTGCTCGCACTCGGGGTGCTGGTCGGCATGCCCATGGCGATAGGCCCACTCTTGGCGGCCGCGCTGTGCATCGCCACCTATCATCTCGCCCTGGCGCTGTTCGAAGACACCAAGGTCGCCCTGCTGGCGGCCGCAGTGTCGGTCGTGTGCGCAGCGCTGCGCTACCACACCGCGGACACCATGTCGCACGGGGCGTCCGCGCTCTGGTTGACCGTTGCATTGTACGCGGCAACTCGTGGCGGACGGGGACTGTGGATCGCGGGACTGGCTTGCGGCGGCGCGTGGGCCACCCGCCCGGTGACCGGCATGGTCGCTAGCGCCATCATCGCATTCTGCGTGCTGCGCAGCTCCGCCAAGGTTACTGGCATACGCGCGCTCTGTTTGGGACTGGTGCCAGGCGCCGCTTTGCTTGCGTTGCACCAGCACGCCACCACCGGGCAATGGCTGTCCTCCAGTCAACAGCGTTACTACGCGCTCTCCGACGGTCCCCCAGGATGCTTTCGCTACGGTTTTGGCGAGGGCATTGGTTGCCGCTTCGAACACGGCGATTTCGTCTCGGCCCACCTGCAACAGGGCTACGGCCTGCTCGAAGCCGTCGGCACGACTGGGCGCAGGCTCTTGTGGCACGCCCTCGACGTGGGAAACGCGGAACCCCTCGCGTACCTCGCGCTCTTCACCATCGTCTGGCTATGGCGCCACCCGGGTGTGCGACTGCTTGCGGCGGGGATCGGCGGCGTGATGCTGGCGTACGCGCCGTTCTACTTTGACGGCAGCTATCCGGGTGGAGGCGCCCGCATGTTCGCAGACGTGCTTCCTCTGGAACACGCCCTCATCGCCTACGGGGCGACGCGACTCAAGCTCAGCCGCTTTGTATTACCAGTAGCCTTGGCTGGCTTTGCGCTCCGGGCCAGCTACGGCCACACCGCGCTAGCTGCTCGCGAAGGCGGACGGCCCATGTTCGAGCCCGCCGTCCTGACCGCTGCCGGAGTCAGCCGCGGGCTGGTCTTCGTCGATACGGATCACGGCTATAACCTCGGTTTCGATCCCGGCACGAAGGAAGCCGAAGCCGGCGTCGTGGTGGCGCGGCGCCGCGGCGACAGCTTCGACGTTCAAACCTGGCAACGGCTCGGCAAGCCCACCGCCTACGAGTATCGCTTCGACCCGAGCGGCAGACTGCCCCCGTCCGTGCGCGCCTGGAACCCGCCCGGGGACCACACCGGGCGCTATGAGGCAGAGTCGATGTGGCCGGCCTGGGCGGTGCACTCCGGCTCGGCCTACCCGACCCACGCGCCAGCATGTGGCTCCAGCGGCCGCGGACTCCTGCTCCTCCCGGACGCCTCGGGAGTGGCCAAAGTCGCCCTGAGGCTCTCAACCCATGGCGCAGAAGCGGTGCGGGCTCGTTGGGTGGCGCCGGAGGGAGTCGCTGGGAACGCGCGGTTGAGCCTGGCGGGGCAGCCCGCGCCGGATACTCACGTGATCTCCAATATTTGCGGTAAATCGCCGGACGTTTCCCTGGCGGCCGCGGGGCCGGAGGCGCGCTTGGAGATCGAAGTGCGAGGCGGGCCGGTCGTTTTGGACGCCTTCGAGCTGGTCACTTCGCCAAAAGGCGTTGACAATTGAGGCGTTACGAAAAAACATGAAGGTGATCCCGACATGGCGGAGAGGACGGGACGGGGATGACTAAGAGCGAGCTGATCGAAGCCATTGCGGCACGGGGTGAGCTCACCAAGGCCCGCGCCGAGCAGGTAGTAAACTGCGTTTTTGACGCTATGACGGAGGCGCTGCAGCGCACCGATGGCATCGAGATCCGCGGTTTCGGCAGCTTTACGGTGCGGCCGTACAAGCCCTACGCGGGTCGCAACCCCCGAACCGGCCAGGCCGTGCCCGTTCCGGCGAAGCGCCTGCCGTTCTTCAAAGTCGGCAAAGAGCTGAAAGAGCTGGTCAACGCCAGCCAGCACATCGCGCTGCAAAGCGACGAAGACGACGACGACGACTGAGCGGCGCGGCTGGCGCTGCGCACGGTCACCCAGCTCGGATATAACGCTCGCGTGGATCCCCAGTCACAACTCGAAGTGCTGTGCCGCGGCGTCGTGGACCTGCACCAAAAGGAAGAGCTGCTCGAACGTCTGCAAAGCGGACGTCCACTCAAGGTCAAGACCGGCTTCGATCCGACGCGACCGGATCTGCATCTCGGCCACACGGTGCTGATGCAAAAGATGCGCGCCTTCCAGGAGCTCGGACATCACGTCATCTTCCTGATCGGCGATTTCACCGCCATGGTCGGCGACCCCACCGGGCAGAACGACATGCGGCCACGGCTCACCCGCGAAGAGGTGCTTGCCGCAGCCGATACCTACCAGGAACAAGCCTTCAAGGTGCTGGATCGGGACCGCACCGAAGTTCGCTACAATAGTGAGTGGCTCAGCCCGCTTTCCCTCGACAAAATCATCGAGTTGGCTGCAAAGCGCACGGTCGCGCGCACCCTCGAACGACGCGACTTCCGCGAGCGACTCGAACAGCACCGCGACATCTACCTGCACGAGTTCTTGTACCCACTGCTTCAAGGGTACGACTCGGTCGCCCTAGAAAGCGACGTCGAGCTCGGTGGCACGGACCAGCTGTTCAACTTGATGGTGGGCCGCGACCTGATGCAGCGCTACGGACTGCCACCCCAGATCGTGATGACCACTCCGATCTTGGAGGGGTACGACGCCAAGCTCGAGAACGGGCAAGTTGTTGGCAAGAAGATGAGCAAGAGCGCAGGCAATGCCATCGGTCTTTTGGAACCGCCCACGGAGATGTTCCGCAAGCTGATGCAAATCGACGACGCGGTGATTTGGCGCTTCTTCGAATTGCTGTCCGCGAAGTCCACGGAGGAGATCCGAGCGCTGCGCGACTCGGCCGATCCCCTGGCGACGAAGAGCGCCTTTGCTGTCGAAATGATTGAGCGTTTTCAGGGCGCCGACGCCGCAGCGAGCGCCAAAAATTCCTTTTTCGCAACCTATCTGGGCGACGGCGTGCCCGACGATGTCCCGCAGTGTGACGTGCCGGGCGACGCGGACGGCGTGCTGCTTGCCAAAGCCCTCAGCCAAGCAAAGCTGTGCGGGTCGAACAGCGAGGCGCGGCGGATGCTGCAACAGGGCGGCGTGGAAGTTGAGGGCACGCGCATCACGGACGCCTTCGCCAAGCTCGCCCAAGGTTCGGAGTCGCTGGTACGGGTTGGCTCCAAGAAACGCCGCTTCTGTCGGATCCGAGTCATCCCCACGTGAAATCGGCGTGCATCGCCCTGGCGGGAGCCCTCGCACTGACGACGGCTCTTTGCGCAACGGGCTGCGGCGCGGAGCGCGCAGCCGCTCCAGCTGCACCGCAGGCAGGCGACTCTCAACTGCATGACGGGCCACTCACCGACTACGTGCCCGCCGCAGGGTTGCGCTGGTTGGCAGTCGCCCGCCTCGACGATCTCGCCAAATCCAAGGAACTAGCCCCTTCCCTCGAACTGCTCTTCCCGAAACAGCGCGTGGATGCGTTCCGCGACGGCAGTGGCATCGATCTCCGAGACACGCCCGAAGCCATGGCCGCGGGTTTCGACTACGCCACTGTCTACGCTGCACGCACAGACCAAGTGGCTATCGTCGAGGAGAAGTTTGCCATCCGCCTCACCACCGAACCGAAAATCACATCGCCATACCCCCTGCTGCGTACCATTACCGGGATCGTTGGCAGCAAGCCGGAAACGCTTCTCACCTTCGACCAACGCTGGGCCCTCGTCAGCGTGGGCTCACGCACGCCCATCAAGGTCGCCACCCTGTTTGCGGCAAAGCGTTTGAAGAAGACCGTTCCTGCACTTTCCGGTGCGGCCCTCTCGGAACTCCCGGACAGCCTGCATGCAGCGCCCCTGCGCATCTATGCGCCTGGCCCATTTCAAGGCGAATGGGCCCGCGGCGCCGCGGGGATCCTGGCTTCCGCCACGGCCCTGGGCGTTGCCGTGGAACCAGCGCCTGGGCAGACCCTGTGGGTGACGATCCACGTGGCCGGGGCCTGGACCGACATCGATGACAAGAGTCGCCTCGCGGCGGCCTGGGCGCAGCTAGCGGCAGATCCCCTAGGACGGCTGCTCTCTTTAGACGACCCAGCCGAGGCTCCCGAGTTTTTCGCGACTCCTGAGTTGCTGAGCCTGAAAGTCCGCTTGCGAGCCCCTCCGCTGGCCCAGGGGCTCCGTGCCGCCGTTGTGGCGGAGGTCGACGAAATCTTCGGACTCAAGAAAAATTCCGATTCTGAGAGTGATTTCAAAAAGTTAGACCCCAAAAACGCCAATTGACCTAGCAGGGCGGAAGGTGGTAGGAGGCGCGGTCCTTGGCTCTCGTGTGAGAGCTGAGCAGTACAGGGAGTGGCAATGCAATCGCAGGTGAGTTCCGAGCCTCGGCTGACGTTCAAAGGTGGGGACATGGCGGTTCATCCCGCCCATGGTGTGGGGGAAGTCGTGGCCGTGGAGCAGCGGGACCTCGGTGGTCGCCCCAGCGCTTTCTACGTCCTGAAAATCATCGATACAGGTCTCAAGGTTATGGTTCCGACGGACGCGGCGGAACGAGTGGGCCTGCGTCCAGTCATGAAAAAGCGCGAAGCCGAAAAGATCCTCGGGATCTTGCGGGCTCCGGAGGTTGCGGTCGACGTGCAGCCTTGGAACCGACGCTTCCGCGCCTACACGGAGATGCTCAAGAGTGGACTTCCGGCGGAAATCGCCAAGGTTCTCCGAGACATGTACCGTTTGAAGTTCGACAAGGACCTGTCCTTCGGCGAGCGGCGTTTGCTCGATCAGGCTCGTAGCCTGCTCATCCAAGAGCTCGCCCTGGCCAAGAAGGTCCAGCGCACGGTCATCGAGGGCGAGATCCTCGAGATCTTCCAAGCCTGAGCTCAGCGTTGGTCGGCTTGATTTGGGGTCGAGGCGAAGTCCGCCGCGGCAGCCCTAATCTCACCTTATCCGACATTGGTGCAGCCGAACGCTGCGCCGCGACAGGCTCAAGCTTCGAGCGTGGGGCCCGTTCAGGATCCATGAGACCATGGAACCCGCACGCCACCTCGTTGCTTTTGGCCAGTTCCGCCGCGCACAACGCATTCGACTGAGTGTGGCCGCCGACGAGTCGGCCTTCGCCCTAGCGCTGGTGGAGGATCCCGAAGCGGCCGGCGAGTGGCTGAACGCGCACCAACCGCACGCCATTTTGGTGGACGCCGAACGCGCCGACGCGGCCGGCGTGGCGCTGGACGCCCGGGCTCGTGCCCAAAACGCCCGAGTGCCCATCATCGGTCTGACGACCGCGGCAAACGACCTGTCTTTCGGCGACGTCTTCAGTTGGGGCGGCGACGACGTGGTGGGAATGGGCGGGAGCTCCCGCGGACTGGTGCAACGACTCCGAGCATTCCCGCGCACGGCACCCCAGCCCCCGAGCAACGGGCGCGGCACCGCTGTGGTGGCCGATTGCGATCGCACGCGGCGCATCGTGCTGGGCAGGGTCCTTCGCAATGCGGGCTACTCCGTTGACTTTGCGGTCACGGCACAAGAAGCCGCGGATCACGCGAAGACGACCGGTGCTTGCCTGGTCGTCGTCAGCGCAGAACTTGAGGGCGCGACTCCCGACCTGGTCAAGAGCGCGCGGGCCGAAAACGACAAACCCGCCTGGATCCTCAGCTGCGCGCCCAAGAGCTTGAAGCAAAACTCCGAAGCCCTAGCCGACGTCGAACGTGCCGCGGCCATGGACGGATACGCGCCTTTGGAGAACGTGGTGTTCTTGGCAAACGAGCTGTCCTTCGCGGCCAGTGCGTCGCGCCGGGCCAGCGCCCGCCTGCTCTACGGCACCACCGTGGCTTTCCGGCCCGCCGGACGTGAAAGCGACGACCACGGATACAGCTACAACATCAGCGCCGGCGGTTTGTACGTGCGCACCCTCGCGCCCCCAGAGGACGACTTGGTCTGGGTTGAGCTCTGCCCCCCCCGCACCGAGCGTCGCGTGCGCTTGGTGGGGCGCGTGGTGTGGCGACGGGGTTTCGTCGCGGCGGACACCGCCACGGTCCCGCCGGGCTTCGGTGTGGAGATCGTCGACGGCGCTTCGTCGGACATTTCTGCGTGGAAAGCCGGCTACCGCTCGTTTTGCGAAGCCGTCGGCTGACTCGGGCGGCTGCCGCCGCAGCACAGCGCGCCGCCAAGCGTCGCCGTTGACTCGGCCGGCTGCCGCCGCAGCACAGCGCGCCGCCAAGCGTCGCCGTTGACTCGGCCGTGCGGCCGCAG